>JANLTA010000641.1:0-31237 GCA_031362705.1 Gemmataceae bacterium
CCGCGGTGTGCCGGCTTTTTTTATGCGCGGTGCATAACAACCTAAGCCCGCTGCCGAATTTGCTACAATCTCCTTGGCTTACCGGGCGGATCGGATCGACGCAAATCGCGCACGAAATAAGCGGTGAAACATGCCAGCTGACCGCGAGCCGTCAAGCCAGCGGAGGCATCAGCCATGAACGGCAGAACATTGGCAGTCGTATGCATGGTGGCACTGGCGGTCGTTGCGCCGGCGCGGGCCGACATCATCCTTGGTTATGCCATCAGTTCGTTTGTGCCTGCCATCCCCGGGACGATATATCCCTTCGCAACTCCAATTCCATTATTCAGCCCGACAGGAGCGATTATTTCCGGGAACAGCGCGCTCAATCCCCTGATATTCGTGGCGGGTGAAACCAAATTCATCCAAGTGACGATTGAGGGAAATGCGAACGCGCCGTTCCTGTCGGCCCAGTCATCGTGGGATGCCGGCACGCTGACTGGTATGATTGCCTCGGGCCTGATTCTCAACTACCCGCCGGCACTGGTCTCCCAGCCGTTCCGTGATGAATGGGGGGCGGCGGCCAACGTTAACAGACCAAATGCGGGTTCGCAAGCGCCGCTCGGCGTTGGCCATCCCCTCACGTTTGTGGGCCCGCCAGGCTACAACATGGGACAAACAGCGATTACTGGCGCGGACACCGGCGATGGCGTATTTGCCGATGCGGGGATCCTGCCTCCAACCCCTTTGTTCACGTTCAAGGTGGTCGCAGGATTGACTCCCGGTGTTGGCGTGATCAGGCTGTTCGATCTCAACCCGCTCGTGCAAAACACAGGGACGTTTGCGGGCGACTTCGACCCGATTATTTTTGCCCCGGCGCATAACAATTACCAGTTGTTCATCAACGTGATCCCGGTTCCCGAACCATCGAGCATGGCATTGGCCGGCTTGGCGTTCGCGGGCATCGGCTGGCGCAAGCTCCGTCGCAAGACGACGAAGGTTGCTGCGGCCGTCTGATGCAAGTTGAACAACACGCCGTGGCGAGCCGCCGGGTTGATCGCGGCGGGAGTCGCCAATGGACTGCCGACAAAATTCCGCTACCGCGCTTGACTAATGTACATATGTATCCTATGCTACCTTTAGCCGCAATGTGACGTCGACTCACGATCGCGGCCAATGATCCGTGTTTGAGCCGGGCTTTGAACCAGCCTGGCTGGAATGCGGAGTCGCGCACGGGGCGATGGCCATACTTTGCGCGAGATGACGGCGAAGACTTGTCAATGGCTTTGTCGATCCTCGGGTTCACGGGATCGGCATTGGACGGGTCGAGTCGAGCGCACCACCGAACGCTCGGCGTGTTTGTCATGTGGATGGCCGAGGTTTGCTGGAAGACGATGCAGCGGGACATGACCGGGACGCAATCAAAAACGTCGCACCCATACATCCCCCTCCTCCTCCTCTTCCTCCTCATCATGCGACACTCAAGCCAAGCCCGAAGCGCAAGCAAGGGCGACGCTTGTAAACCTCAGCTGCCACGGGGCAGAACGGGGATTACCGGGCACGCTCCACTTGTGAAGAGCGGTCGGGAAATGACCAACAACAACGATCCTCGAGCACGCCCCACTGTGAAGGGCGGTCGAGCCTACGGCAACAACGACAGTGCCCGTTCGCATCGTCTTCGTGCGTGACTGTGTGATACTGCGCGCAGCGTTTGACATTCCAAGCGTAGACCGTCGGAGGACGCATGTCCGCTGGTGAATGGGATACGTCTCGGCACGTTCCGGTCGCCGGGAAAGGGCTTAATGCAATCCAACGCTGACACGCCAACCCGAAAGAGGGTCGGCGTAATCCACCTGGCTGTTTGGCCGCCGGTTCCGGCCGCCAAATCTGCTACAATCCCCTTTGCTCTTTGGGCGGTGAGTCCTGTATGATGGACCATACGTCCGGGGCCGACCACGTCCGCTTTTTCGGAGCATACTCATGGCCGCACAAGTACTGTTCAAAATCGCATGCCCTAGTTGCGAGGCCCAGGTGCCGGTTCGCGACGAAACTCTGATCGGCAAAAAGGTCGAATGTCCGAAATGCAAATACCGTTTTGTGGTCGAAGAACCAGATGGCGCAGGCGACGCCGCGGTCAGCGCTCCCGCTAAGAAGAAGCCAGCGAAAAAGAAATCGAATAACACGTTGCTCATTGGCGGCGGCGTCGGTGCATTGGCCGTCATCGTGCTGGGCGTCGTCGGCTTCATGCTGATGACCGGTGGCGACGACTCATCAAAGAAACCTGTCACGCCAAGTACATTGGCGACCAAGCCGGCCGTAACACCCGATGCCAAACCTGCGGAAACCACAGACGATGTCGCCAAGGCGACAGAGAAAGGAACCGCAGAGAAAAGCACAGAGGTCGCGAAGGCGACGGAATCGACGCCAACACCGGTTCAACAAGAGCAGCCACTGCCCGCAGCCGGCACTTCCGGTGACATCACCAACATGTTGCCGAACGAGACCATGTCCGTCGCGTTCATCAATATGGACAAGTTGCGTTTCTGTACTTTGGGCGAACAAATGTTCGAATCCAAGGTCGGTTTCCGGCCCGGCGCGTTCAAGGACAAGATGGGCATCGCCATCGAAGACATGCTCAAGTTTGTGCGCGGCGAAAACCCGGAACAGAAGTGGTCGTTTAACGTCATCCGTACTGTCAAGGCCGTGAACATCAAAGATCTCGAACGGGTGATGCAGCTCAAGAAAGGCGCGAAGTCGCCGATCAAGGGCCGTGCGTACTACGAGATTCCGCAAAACGATCTGCTCGACAACCTGAGCACGGCATTGAAGTCCGACCTGGAGTTGAAGAAAGATAAAGACAAGAAGGAAGAGCCAGCCGGCCCGCTAGGCCTGGTGATGCTCGATGAGACGACGGTGGTCATAGCCACCATCGATCCGCTGGAAGAGTTCCTGAACCAAAACGCCAAGCCGCTGCAAAAGACCAAAGCGGGCAAGCGTGGCGATGATGCCGATCCGGGTGCCACCCCTCCCGCTGGCGAAACCCCGGCCAAGCCACGTGGCGGTCGTGGTATGAGCATGAACTATTCGATGAATATGATGCAGCCGCCTGGCAGCGACGATGCGGCCTCGTCAGACAATGCAACTTTCCTTACTGTCGATCCCGAATTGAAGGCAATGTTCGATCGATTGGAGCGTGATCTCAAGACGCCACCAATTTTGACGGTGGCCGCCAAGGTGCAAGCCGATCCGTCCATCATCGCCCGCATCCGAAGTCTCCCGGGCATGAGTGTCGTGCCGGGTCGCGTCATGAAGGTATTTGGATTGGTGCTGACGAAATATGAGCTGGAAAAGTTCTATGCCACGGTGGCGGTAGAGTTTTTCAGCGAAGGCGACGTCAAAGAGATTGAATCGCAACTCAAGAAGCTGTTGCCAAACTTGGGCATACTGCTTGGTGCCTACCTGGGCGGCATCAAAGTTGAGACGGAAGGTGGAGACTCGGCAGCCGCACCAAGTGGCGGAGCGCCTGGCGGTGGCCGTAGCCTTCCTCCCGGTGGCGGCCGTGGTGAACAACCACCAACTGGCGGTGGCATCCTCGGAGCGCCTACTGCTGATGATGGCCCCGTTTCTAAGCTGCGCCTTTCACGAAAAGCGAGATACATCATACTTGAAGGCGAGATGAACCTTGTTCAACGCGCATATGATCGCATCTATTCCATGACCGAAGCTACCGTGGCCAAAATGCGCGGCATGGTCGAGATGGCCAGCACGACACCGCTGTGGAAAGAATGGTCGGCGGGATTGGTGAAGCTATATGCCGAGAATGGCAACACGATTCCCCGAGGCACCTTCCAACTTGCGGAAGGCACTGGCGGCCGAATGGCGCGAAACTGGCCGCCCTCGCACCGCGTGAGTTGGATGGCTGCAATCTTGCCGCACCTGGGCAAAGACGACTTGTATCGACAGATTCAACGCGACAAGCAGTGGCGTGAAGAGCGCAACTTGAAAGCCGGGTCGGTGCTCGTGCCCGAGTTTCTCGATCCGCGCTACCCTGATCGTACCTGGTATGCGGGCCTTGATAGCTTGGGTTCACGCATACAGGCAGCGACGCACTATGTTGGCGTATCCGGTGTTGGACTTGAGGCTGGTGACTACAAGAGCGATGACCCCGCCGTTGCCAAGAAGCTGGGTGTTTTCGGCTACGAACGGACAACGAGTGTCAAAGACGTAACCGACGGCTTGGCCAATACGATCTACGTGATTGAGGTGCCGCCAGGCCATCAGCGGCCATGGATCGCGGGCGGCGGCGCCACGATTATGGGCGTGCCTGAGCAACGGTCCATCCGGCCGTTTGTGAATAAACACAAGGACAAGCGTGGCACCTACGTCGTCATGCTCGACGGCTCGGTGCGGTTCATTACGGAGACAATCTCCGACGATGTCTTCAAGACGCTCGTCACCATGAAAGGCGGCGAAACCATCGAAGACATCGAAAAGATTGCACCGAAAGCGAAAGACAGCACCGTTGAAATGAAGACCACGGCGCGTGCGGAATAAGGCGAGCGTCGGAGCGTAAGCCCGACGTGGTTCGGATTGCTTTACAGCGACTCCACGTCGTGCTTACGCATCGACGCTCGCCGAAAGAACATGACACATTCATCAGCTCAATTCTGCCGCCGAACCCGCCGGGAGTTCCTTTGGGAAACCGGCTCGGGGTTTGGTGCGGTCGCGCTGGCTGGCCTGCTTGGCAGCGATGGTCTTGCGAACGACAATAAGTCAAAGTTTATTAGCCCGATGGCGGTTAAGCCGCCGATGTACCCGGCCAAGGCTAAGTCGGTCATCTTCATCTTCTGCTACGGCGGGCCCAGCCATATTGAGACTTTTGACTACAAGCCCAAGCTCTATCCGTTCGATGGCAAGACGATTCCGGTGAAGACTTTTGGTCGTGGTGGGCACAAGAATGACGGCCGCGTTGTCGGGCCGAAATGGGCCTTCAAGCAATACGGCCAATGCGGCAAGTATGTCTCGGACTTGTTTCCAAACGTCGGTGCCTGCGTCGATGACATTGCGTTTCTGCATTCGCTTTACGCCGATTCGCCGATCCACGGCTCGGCCATGCTGATGATGAATGCCGGACGCATTCTCTCCGGCCATCCGTGTCTCGGCACCTGGGTCACATATGGTCTTGGCTCGGTCAACGAAAACTTGCCCGGCTTCGTAGTGATGCTGGACCGTACTGGTGGACCCATCAGCGGACCCAAGAATTGGTCCAGCGGCTACATGCCGGCATCGTATCAAGGCGTGGTTCTCCGTGCCGAGTCCACACCGATCCACGATCTCGCGTTACCGCCAGGTATGACGCGGGAAGCCCAGCGAGCCTTGCTCGACCGCTTGCGCGACAAGAACGAACAGCACTTATCGGAACGTGCCGACAATAGCGAGCTGGCCGCCCGCATCGCCAGTTACGAGCTGGCGTTCAAGATGCAGCAACATGCGCCGGAAGCTGTGGATTTCGCCCAGGAATCGGCGGACACCAAGACTCTTTACGGCATTGATGAACCGAAGACAGCGGACTTCGGCCGCAAGTGTTTGCTGGCACGCCGACTGGTCGAGCGTGGCGTGCGCTTCATTCAGATCTACTCGGGCGGCTCTCACAATGACGACAACTGGGACGCCCACACCGATATCGTCGCCAATCACACCAAGCACGCCGGCGCGACGGACAAACCCGTTGCCGGACTGCTGCAGGATTTGAAACGCCGCGGCCTGCTCGATTCCACGTTGATCGTATGGGGCGGCGAGTTTGGCCGGCAACCCACCGCCGAGTACGCGACGGGCACCGGCCGGGATCACAACGCTTACGGATTCACCATGTGGCTTGCCGGCGGCGGCATCAAGGGCGGCATCAGTGTTGGAAGCACCGATGAACTCGGCAGTTCCGCCGTCGAAGACCGATTCCATGTCAAGAATCTGCATGCCACAATTCTGCACCAACTCGGACTCGATCCCAATCGATTGACCTATTTCTACGGCGGACTCGAGCAAAAACTCGTCGGCGTCGAAGGCGCTGAGCCGATCAAGCAAGTCATGGCGTGAATGCGAAACAGCCAAATGATTTGGCTGCCTGGTTATGGTAGACTCAAGATGGAGGAACGCTCGTGCCGACAATTGATGCCGTTTTCAAGACTGCCGAAAAACTGCCGGACAGCGAGCGCCGGGAACTTGCGGTTCGCTTGTTCGTAAGTCTCAACGACTCTTTGGATGCAGCCGCCGACGACGCGGCCTTCGCTTTCGAAATCAAAAAACGCATCGAGGAAATAGAGTCCGGTGCGGTCAAGTTGGTTTCATGGGAAGACGTCGAACGATCACTTAAGTCGATCATCAAGAAAAATGAACGAACTCATCATTCACCCGATCGCGAGGCGGGAGTTCCGAGAAGCAACGGCGTGGTACGCCGAAAGAAGCCCGCGAGCCGCAAGACAACTGGTGCGGCTCATTCGTGAAGCGATTCTGGAAATCGAAATTGATCCTCGACAATTTCCAGATTACATGTCCGCGACCCGGGCTTGCGCGATGTCGAAGTTCCCGTATCTAATCGTTTTTCATGACAACGGATTTTCAATCAAAGTCATCGCGTTTGCCCATACAAAACGCCGCCCCGGCTATTGGCGGCGACGACTGCGCCGGCGGTAAGTGACTCTTTGAATTTTCCGTTACCCCGTTGACGCTGGCACTGAAAGGAGTTACAGTTACCAGATATTTCCGGGCCGGTGCTGCTATGCTCTGTGTGAGCTGGGCCGCCGATTGGAAAAACTTGGAAAGGAGATACGACTATCCCACCGTTTGACCGCTTTGCACGGCCTCCGCAGCGCGACATGGGCCCGCGCATGAATGAACAAATCCGCCTCAGCCCGATCCGATTGATCGGCGCGGCTGGCGAGCAGCTTGGCATCGTGCCCACTTCGCAGGCGCAGGATATGGCCCGGGAAGCCGGCCTCGATTTAGTCGAGGTTGCTCCCACGGATCGGCCGCCGGTCTGCAAGATCATGGACTACGGCAAACATCGCTACGAACAATCGCGCAAGCAACACAAGCAAAAAACCCACCAGCAAAAGATCAAGGAAATCCGCGTTCGCCCCAAGACCGGCGACCACGACGTGGACACCAAGGTCAATCAGGCCCGCAAGTTCCTGGAACATAAAGACAAAGTGCTGGTGAACGTGCTGTTCCGAGGCCGGGAGTTGCAACACATTGAAGAAGGCCAACGGATCATCAAGTCGATCCTGGAAAAGCTAGCCGACTGCTGCAAAATCGAGAAACACCCCTCGATGGAAGGCAAACGCATGACGGCGATGGTGGCACCGAAGTAGTTTCGTTTGGATAGGGGAGTCGAAATGCGGCCGACATTGAATGGTGGGGCCATATTTTGACTCCTTTTTTTGTTATTTGGCGACGTAAATTGGCATTTCCTCCACCGGTTTCTACAATAGTTGTTCGACTGCCAACTACCCTGGGACTGGGCCATGCCCAAGCAAAAAACAAATAAGAGCGTCAAGAAGCGGTTCCGGGTCACCGGCACCGGTAAATTGAAGCGCAATAAAGCCAACCGCCGCCACTTGTTGGCGGGTCGTTCGAGCAAGCGGAAGCGCCAGCTACGCAAGCCGGCGATCATGACGGGCAAGGTGGCCGATACGTACATCAAGGCGTTGACCAACTGAGCAGGCCGCCGTGCCGAATTGAGGAGAGTGCAACATGGTTCGCGCCCGTAGCGGCAAGACGGTCCTCCGCCGCAAACAACGACTCCGCAAGCTGACCAAGGGCTTCCGCCTGGGTCGGCACAACCTCGTGAAGCAAGCCAAGGTCACGCTGCTCCGCGCCGGCGTATATGCATTCCGCGACCGCCGGGTGCGCAAACGTGAGTTCCGTCGGTTGTGGGTCACGCGCGTGAACGCCGCCTGCCGTGCCTGCGGCATGCGCTACAGCGAGTTGATCGCCGGCTTGCACAACGCCAAGGTCGAACTCGACCGCAAGTCGCTCTCCGAAGTGGCGATCCATGATCCGGATACCTTTGCGAAGATCGTGGACCTGGCGAAAAAGCACGTGAAGAAGTAGCCAGTGGTTAGTTGTTAGATCAGAGACATGAACCGCCGGAAGGCGGTTTTTGTCATTACGGGACACATGATGTCAACCGCCACTATCGACGACCTGAAAGCACTAGAAACACGTGCAACGGCTGAGTTGACAGCATGCACAGACGAAACCGCGTTGCGTTCATGGAATACCAAGTATTTTGGCAAGACCGGCGAGATGCCATCGGCTCTCCGACTCGTGAGTGAAGTCGCGCCGGATCAACGAAAGGTCTTCGGTCAGGAAGGCAATCGCATCAAAGAGGCCCTGACCGCTGCATACGATCGTGCGCTCGTCGCGCAACAGGAAGCGGACTTGGCACGAAGCCTTGCCGAAGACAGATTGGATGTGACGTTGCCGGGCCGGGCGCTGCAACCCGGTCGCTTGCACCTGGCGACTCGTACATTGCGCGACATTTATACCATCTTTGCTGACCTGGGCTTTCAGGTCTTTCGTTCACGCGAAGTCGAAAGCGATGAGAACAACTTTGAGTTGTTGAACATGCCGCCGCACCACCCGGCCCGCGACATGTGGGACACGTTTCACACGACCACTCCCGGCGTGCTGCTGCGCACGCACACATCGCCGGGGCAGATTCACGTGATGCGGCAAGCATGCCCGAACCCCGTTCGGGCGATCCTGCCGGGCATGTGTTACCGCTTCGAGCAAGTCACCACACGCAGCGAGATGCAGTTTCTGCAAGTTGAAGGTTTGGCCATCGGCCCCGGCATCACCATGACCGACCTGAAAGGAACCATCCTGGCTTTTGCTCGCCGTCTGTTCGGCCAAGAGCGGCAGATTCGTATTCGGTCGAGCTACTTCCCCTTCACGGAGCCATCAATCGAAGTAGACGTGGACTGGCCAAAGGAAGATCCGAACGCCGACCGGCTGACCAAAGGTACAGGCTGGCTGGAGATCATGGGTGCCGGTATGGTCCACCCGCGCGTGCTGCGCAACGGCGGCTACGACCCGGAGAAAGTCAGCGGCTTCGCCTTCGGCATGGGTCCACAGCGCATCGCTATGCTGAAGCATGGTATCGACGACATCCGTTTGTTCTGGAGTAACGACCTGCGGTTTTTGAAGCAGTTTTGAAGGTGCCAATATCCCTTTGAGGTTGACATATCGCCCAATCGGGGCACAATTGCAGTGATGGTTCGCGGACTGCTATTGCTGGGGTACGTGCTTTCGCTCGGCGTCGGCCCCGGCGTGTGTTGCTGCAGCGCGGTGCCGGCAGTTGCAAAGAAGCCCGCAATTCCATGTTGTTGTCAGGACTCGAAATCAGAGGCACCCCAGTCTCCGAAGCCACCTTGTCAGTGTCAACGCGCTAAGCCGCAAGCGGCGGTTGTCATGCTCGTGGCATCGCTGACATTTGACGAGCAAGTTGTTGCTTTCGTCATCACAACTCCACCCATCATTGAGTTGAACGCCGTCGAACAGGTTTTGAGCATATACGACTCATCCGGCGGTGAGATGCTACGTGCCGTTCATCGCTTGCGCTGTTAACCAAGTCCATCATCAACTTTTGATAGCTGCCTAAGCCGGATATCGGCTTGCGCGCTGTGAATCCAATCAAGCCCACAACATTCACGCACGGAGGAGACCATGAGACATCTAGCATTTTGCGCCGCGCTGGCGGCGATCATCGGTTGCGGGCAAACGCCGCCCGCCGCCAAATCAAAACCCACCACCGGTGAACATGCCCACAAGCCATCGGCCCACGGCGGCATCATCGTCGAGGTAGGTGACGACAACTACCACGCCGAAGCTGTCTTCGAAAAAGGCGGTTCGCTCAAGATTTACATGTACGGGAGCGACGAAACCAAGGTGCAGGAAATCGAAGCGCAAGTCTTGGCCGCGTTCGCAAAGGCCGACGGCGACGCCGAAGCCACGGCGTTCGAGTTGAAGCCGCAACCGCAGACTGGTGACAAGGCGGGCATGACCAGTTTATTCGTCGGCCCGCTGCCAAAAGAACTGGTGGGCAAGAAACTGACCGTCACCATTCCCATCGTGAAGGTCGGCGCGGATCGCTTTCGCATCAGCTTCGAGTCGCAGTCCGTGGCCCACGGTGTCATGCCGGACAAAAAGACCGACGACGCCGAACGCGCGCTGTACCTCACGGCGGGCGGCAAATACACGGATGCCGACATCAAGGCCAATGGCGGCGTCACCGCGTCGGTGAAGTTTAAGGGGATTAAGGCCGAACACGACATGAAGCCGACGAGCGGAACGAAGATCTGCCCAATCACAATGACCAAGGCGAATCCCAAGTTTTCCTGGGTGATCGGCGGCAAGACCTATGAATTCTGCTGCCCGCCGTGCGTCGATGAGTTCGTGCAACTTGCCAAGGACAAGCCGGAAGCGCTGAAAGACCCCGAGGAATACCGCAAGCCGTGAGTACGACACATCGTGTCTACTGGTTGGTCGGTTTGATGTCGCTCACAGTGGCGGCAGCGTGGCTCTATGCCCACGAGGGTCATAGCGCACTGCCGTCACGCGGGGCGAAAGTCGATGTCGCCAAAGGCCGTATCGTGTTAACACGCGAGTCGCGCGAAGCGCTGGACGTGCGCGCCAGCGAGATCGCGCCAACAGCGCTTCCCGAGACGATCTTGGCCGGTGCCACCGTAACAGCGCCATGGCAACGGCACGCTTTCGTTTCCACAGCGTTGCCGGGGCGAATCACCAAACTGCATGTTCAGCCGGGGCAATACGTTGCTGTTGGCACGATAATGGCCGAAATCGCCAGCATGGAACTGGAGAGCCTTCGCATCGAAGCATTGGCAGCGCAGACCGAAGGGCGGCTGACCGAACAATTGATCGCCACGCTGAAACAGTCGGCAGGCTCTGTGCCGGGCCAGGAGTTGCTCGACGCCGAAGCCAAACTTCGACAACACACGACGGCTTTCGCACTGGCTCGCGCCCGCTGGCGCAGCCTTGGCTTGGCGGACTCGGAACTTGATCGCTTGTTGGCCGACCCGAGTATTCGCGTGCCGGCCCTGCCCATTTGCAGCCTTATCGCCGGAACGGTAGTCCACGCCGATCTCAGCGCGGGCCGCGTTGTCGAGCCGGGGGAACACCTATTCGAGGTGATTAATCTCGAGCGCGTCTCGGTGAACATCGGCGTCTTGGAGAAGGACCTGCCGCGCGTCGCTATCGGCCAAGAAGTAGAAATCCGTTTGACGGCGCTGCCTAATGTGATCTATCGCAGTCACATCAAGGCGATCGACATGGCACTCGACCAGCAAACCCATGTGAACGCGGTGTGGGCAGAGCTGGAGAATCCGCCCGGCACGGAGCCGCGGCTGCTGCCGGGCATGACCGGACAAGCGCGGATTCACTTGCCGATACCCGCTGCCGCGCGGTCGGTGCCCGCAGCCGCTGTCATCAACGATGGCTTGTCGCAATACGTACTGGTCGAAGAAGTCAGCGCGGCGAAGCAGTCGGAATATCAGCGCCGCCACGTCAGCGTGATTCGACGAACACCGGCTGCCGTCGAGATTCGTTCCACCCACTTGTTGCCGAAGGACCGCGTGGTCACGCAGGGTGCACATGAGTTGGGCAGTTTTTTTGTCCCCGATGTTTTCCGGCTCAGTCCCGAAGCGCTGCAAACGGCCGGCGTCGTCACGGCGACGGTCGGCCATCAGCCCATCGAGGAGGTCATCGAGCTTGATGGTTCCGTCGAACTTTCTCCACAAGCTCAAGGTAGCGCCTCGGCTCGTCTGGCGGGAAATATTGCACGGATTCATGTGGATCGCGGTCAGACGGTGCGTCGTGGGCAAGTGCTTGCCGAAGTGGTTTCGCCGGAGTTATACAAGATGCAAGTCGAGTTCCTGCGTGAAAGTCAGGAACTGACTCTGTTCGAGCAACAACTTGAATCGGCGCGGCGGACCGGAACGTTGTTGGCGCGACGCAAGCTGCTGGAACAGGAGGCACAAGCCGCGGCTTCACGCAATAGAGTGACTGGTTTGCGCCGGCGACTAGAATTTGTCGGCACAACTGGAGAACAAATCGATGCACTGGTGACGCAACAGCGGTTGATCGAAACTGTTGCCGTGCGTTCGCCGATTGACGGCGCGGTCGCGTCCTTTGATCGGGTCATCGGTCAGGCCGTCAAGGCCGAGGAACCGTTATTTACGATTCACGATTTGTCCAAACCGTTGGTACAGGCCATGGTGCCCGAGCGCGAATTTGCGAGAGTTCGTATCGGGCAAACGGCACGCATTCGCCTGATCGCGGCCGATCAGCCGTGGACAGGCCGGGTCATGCGCACGAGCCGCACGTTTACTGGCGGTGGGCAATCCCTGATGGCATGGATTGATCCGGACGGTCCGCCGCCGGTTGATTGTCGCCACGGAATGTTGGCGCGTGTTTCCCTGACTGTGTCAACCGGTCCAACGATGTTGGCCGTGCCGCGATCAGCGGTTTGGCGCGAAGGCACACGCGAGTTTGTATTCATACGTAAACCCGAGGGCATCTTTGAGCGCCGATCCATAACCGCCGGCCGAAGCGACGACCGCTCCGTGGCTATTGCCGTGGGTCTGACCGAAGGTGAGACCATTGCGATCCACGGCGTCGCCGGTTTGCAAACCGCTTACGGTTCGATTCGTTAGGGAGCATGTGTGTTCGACCACATCATCGCCTTCTCATTGAAAAATCGCTGGCTCGTCCTTCTGGCAGCGCTGGCGGTGACGTTGGCCGGGGCTATTCAACTTCGCACCATGCCTGTCGATGTCTTTCCTGATCTCAATCGGCCCACGGTCACGATCATGACCGAAGTCGGCGGCCTGGCGCCCGAAGAAGTCGAAGCCTTAGTCACACGGCCAATTGAAGCACTTCTCAACGGCGCGACCGGCGTGCAGCGCGTGCGCTCGGCGTCGGCGATTGGCTTGTCCATCGTTTGGGTCGAGTTCGATTGGGGCACTGACATTTTTCGTGATCGGCAGATTGCCACCGAAAAGCTGCAACTCGCGCGCGAGCGCTTACCGGCCGACGCCAACCCGGTACTCGCGCCGATTTCCTCCATCATGGGCGAGATCATGCTGGTGGCAGTGCGGTCCACGGCCGTCACGACGAACGAAGAAGAGAAACTTGCCAAAGCAATGGAATTGCGAACGCTTGCCGAGTTCACGATGCGCAATCGCCTGCTAGCGGTGGCGGGCGTGTCGCAAGTCACTGTTATGGGTGGCGTGCTGAAACAATTTCAGGTGATCACATCGCCGGATCGCCTGGCCGCACAAAACGTGTCGCTTCAACAACTCACGGAAGCCGCGGAAAAAGCTAATGTCGTTGTCGGGGGCGGCGTGATGGAGCAATCGATCAAAGAGTCGCTGATTCGCATCAGCGGGCAAAGTCTGACGCTGGCCGAGATCGGCGAGACGCCCGTGCTTTGGCGTGGCCACCGGACGGTGCGCATTCGTGATGTTGCGGATGTCCGACTTGGCGGGCCGGTGCGTCGCGGCGATGGCGGTTTCCTTTTCAAGTCAGCTGATGGCACTATCGCTGGCGGGCCGGCCGTCATCCTCTCCGTGCAAAAACAGCCGGGTGCGAACACTTTGGCCCTTGATCCCGAACTGGATCGTGCCCTCAATGAACTTCAAAAAGAACTGCCGCACGACATTCACATCGACACGCACGTGTTCCGCCAGGCCGAGTTCATTCGCTCGGCCGTGGACAACGTGATCGAGGCCATCCGCGATGGCGGCATCTGGGTCGTTGTCATCCTTCTGCTATTCCTCGCCAACTTTCGCACCAGTTTCATCACGCTGACTGCGATTCCACTGTCAGTGTTGACCACGCTCCTGATATTTCGATGGATGGGCGCGACCATCAACACGATGACCCTCGGCGGTATCGCCGTCGCCATTGGCGAGTTGGTCGATGACGCCATTGTGGACGTCGAGAACATTTACCGGCGACTCAAGGTTAATCGCCAGCGCGAGCAGCCGGAGCCGGCCCTCAAGGTTGTTTTCAACGCATCCACCGAAGTCCGCCACTCCATCGTGTACGCTACGTTGATTGTGTGCCTGGTAGTGTTGCCGCTCTTCGCGCTGTCAGGGCTGGAAGGCCGCATGTTCGCGCCGCTGGCGCTTGCTTATTTGCTTTCGCTGGTGGCATCGCTGGTCGTTTCGCTCACGGTCACGCCGGCGCTGGCGTCGCTGTTGCTGCCCAACGCACGCTTCATGCGTCAGGCTGGCGACCCGCCATTCCTGCGGATGTTGAAGTACTTTGACGAGAAGCTCGTGCGCTGGTCGCTGCGTCATCCGTGGCCCATCATCGCCACAGTCGCGGTGTTGGGCATCGGCTCCAAGCTGCTGGTGTTTTGGATGGGTTCCGAGTTTTTGCCGCCGTTCAACGAAGGCACAATAACGATCAACGTACTGACCGATCCGGGCACAAGTTTGATCGAAAGCACCCGCATCGCCGAGCGTGCGACGGCACTGTTGTTTCAAGTTGCCGAGGTGACAACCGTCGCCCGCCGGACTGGTCGCGCGGAGATGGACGAACATGCCGAGGGAATCAACTCGTCCGACTTGGAAGTGCGCCTCAGGCCATACTCCACGCCCAACCCCGGCGTGTTTCCCGCCGTGCTGCGTGCTATTCCCGGCTTGCATAGCTTCGGCGTGACACATGACGGCAGGCCACCGGATCAAGTTCTCGCCGACATACGTGATCGGCTCACAGCTCTGCCCAACGTGAAGATCAATATTGGCCAACCCATCGGCCATCGTCTGGAGCACATGGTCTCCGGCGTCCGTGCACAAATCGCCGTGAAGGTATTTGGCCCCGACCTGCGTGAGTTGCGCTCTGCGGCAGCCGACGTGCAAACGGCGATGAGCCAGGTGTCTGGCGTCGTTGATCTTCTCGTTGAACCGCAGATCGAGATTCCTCAATTGCGCTTGCGAGTGAAGCGCGCGGAAGCGTCGCAGTATGGCCTCACTCCTGGCGATGTGGCGAAACTCCTCGAGACTGCCTACAAGGGTCGCGTCGTATCCACCGTGCTGGACGAGGATCGCTATTTCCAACTCGTCGTCTGGTATGACGAGGCATCACGCAACGACCCAGGTGCCATCGGCCAGACCATTCTCGACACTCCTTCGGGGCGTAAAGTCGCCTTGTCGCAGGTGGTAGACGTGCTGGAAACCACTGGACCCAACACATTGAACCGCGAAGATGTGCAGCGACGCATCGTGGTATCGTGCAATGTACAAGACCGCGATCTTGGCAGCGTCGTCACCGACCTTGAAGGCAAGTTACGGCCCGTTGTCGACAAATTGCACGCGCTGCAAGGCAGTTACCGACTCGTCATCGGCGGCCAATATGAAGCGCAGCAACAAGCCGCGACGCAACTTTCGATCCTCGCATCAGCGGCATTGGTTGGAGTTTTTCTGCTGTTGTGGAAGTGCTTGAACTCCTGGCGAGCCGCCCTGATGGTCTTGCTGGTTAACATTCCGCTCGCCGCTGTGGGTTCGGTAGCCGCGCTGCTGCTCATCAATCGTCCCACTTGGGATGAACTGGCCGCCGAACCTATTTGGCACTGGCCACAACACTGGGCCGGTGAAACCACGCTCTCGCTGGCGCACTGGGTCGGCTTCATCACGCTGATCGGCATCGTCAGCCGCAACGGCATCATGATGATCTCTCACTACATCCATTTGATGAAGCACGAAGGCGAGGGTTTCACGGAGGACATGATCGTCCGCGGCAGTTTGGAACGTCTGGCTCCCGTATTGATGACCGCGCTGACGGCCATCATGGGCCTGATTCCGCTCGCGTTGGGCGCCGGCCAATCCGGTAAAGAGATTCTGCACCCACTGGCCATCGTCGTAATCGGCGGCCTGCTCGACAGTACGCTCATGGACCAAATCGTGACGCCCGCCGTGTTCTGGAAGTTCGGTCGCAAAGTGTATCGACCGGAAAGTGCAACAGCCGAATCGTGGGACGACAAATGGGCGAAATGAGTTTACCAGTCGCCTAGTGCGTTACCCGCATCATCACCAACATTGGCCAGCCGACGTACTTCTCGGCTCGTGGACTACGATTTGCCAGCCCTTCGTCGGCGGCGTGTTCGCTGAGGTGTTCGATGCAAAGATTCACGCCCAAGGCAGCCATGACGTAGTCGCTGATTTGGTTGGTCGCACTCGCCGGGCGGGTTTCGCGGCCGGTTGCGGGATCGGTGAACCGGGCTTGCACGCCACGTAGCGTCATCGCCGGATGCACAGTCGAAAGAACGGCCCAACCATCGGGCTTCAACAGTCGGCGTACTTCACCA
This sequence comes from Gemmataceae bacterium, assembly GCA_031362705.1. Classification (GTDB taxonomy): domain Bacteria; phylum Planctomycetota; class Planctomycetia; order Gemmatales; family Gemmataceae; genus JAIBBI01. The sequence continues at coordinate 16,370 of JANLTA010000641.1, forward strand.
AAGAATGCCGGCAGATCTGTAATGTGGTCCAGCACCAGGCCACATGCGACGCGGTCGAATGTTGCCGCGGGTACGGGTAACGGGGTTGCCAAATCGTGAACCATGAAGCGCACACGGTCGGCGCCAGGCTTCGCTTTCGCCTTATCCAACATTCCGGCTGAGAAATCGACTGCGGTCACGTTGGCCCCAACATCGGCCAACCAGGTGGCATGGCGACCAGTTCCGCAGCCCAGATCCAATGTTGCCTTGCCGCGCACGTCGCCGAGCAAGTTGCGCATGTGTGGCTCTTCCAGCTTTACCAGCGGATTGTCGTCGCTGTCGTATATCTCCGACCAGCGGTCGTAACCCTCCCGGGCGGGAACATGGTCGATGGGTGCCGGTGCATCTGTGAACATGATCACGTTACTCTGTCAATGATTAATGGCCTAGCGGACACCGGCGAATCCGCAATCGTACATGCCTTTTGCAAAAGCGCCGTCGCCTGTGCCAGCTTCGCATCGCCACGGTAGTGCAACGTGGCAAGTGGTTCTTTGTTCGATACTTTGTCGCCGAGTCGTTTGTGCATCACGATGCCAACCGCGTGATCCACGTTGTCTTCGGTGCGTTCCCGCCCGGCACCAAGCATCATCGACGCGATGCCGATTTGTTCCGCATCCAGGTCCGTGACGTATCCGGCACAATCGGCCACGAAGTCAATTCGATGCGGCGCGATGGGTAACCGCTTCACATCGTCGATTACTCGGGGATCGCCCCCCTGTAATTCGATGACTTGACGGAATTTCTCCAAACCGGCACCCGATGACAACGCGGCTCGCACTTTGATTCGCGCAGCCTCGTCTGATGCTGCTTGCCCGCCGAGCCGGACCATGCGGGCGGCCAGTTCAATTGACAATTCCTCGACGTCTTTCGGCCCGCGACCCTGCAATGTCTCGATGCACTCGATGACTTCGAGCGCGTTGCCAATGGTGCGACCCAATGGCGCGTTCATTTCCGTCAGCAGCGCTTCGGTTTTCATGCCGTTGGCGTTGCCGTTATCCACGATGGAGCGAGCCAGCTTGCGAGCCGAAGGTTCATCCTTCATGAACGCGCCGCAGCCGACTTTCACATCCATCACCAGGCCCTTGGCGCCTTCAGCTACTTTTTTCGACAGAATTGAAGCCGTGATGAGTGGGATGCTCTCAACAGTCCCCGTCACATCGCGCAATGCGTAGAGTTTCTTATCCGCGGGAGCGACGTCCGCAGTTTGGCCGATCATCGCCATGCCGGTCTTGCGTAATACACCGCGGAACTCGTCAAGGCTCAAGCCGACGCGGAAGCCGGGAATAGATTCGAGTTTATCGAGCGTGCCGCCCGTATGACCAAGCCCACGGCCGGACATCATCGGCACGTAGACGCCGCACGCCGCCGCAAGTGGTGCAAGTATCAGTGAGGTTTTGTCGCCGACGCCGCCGGTGGAGTGCTTGTCGATTACCGGGCCGGGCATGTCGCTGAGGTCCAGGCAGGTGCCCGAATCGGCCATGGCGCGGGTGAGCCATGCGGTTTCTTCGATGGTCATGCCGCGCAGCCAAATGGCCATGAGCAAGGCGGCTAACTGGTACTCAGGCCAACTGCCGTCGGCCGCGGCAGATACAAACGCCCGAACCTCTTCGCGGTCCAGTGCGTGCCCGTCGCGTTTTTTTCGAATCACATCTACGGCACGCATGAGGTATTCGCCTTGCGAGAAATCGGGTTTTGGGCCACGATGCGGCTACTACCCAGGGAGGGGGATTGCCATGCGCCGGCTCATCGCGACTGCCATTCTACTTGCATCCGTATCGGGTTGCCACGAAGGCTCCATTCCATTTGGCACCGAAACCTATACGGCACCGGCACTACCATCGCGCTACGATTCATCCACCACAGGCTCCATTGCCGGCCGCGTCCACTGGGCCGGCGCGGTTCCGAGCGTAGCCGACATTGCCGTCGAACGCCTGATGGCGGATGGAATCAAAATTGAACAAGTCACTCGCCCAAACCCTCACGCACCCAAGGTGGATGCAACCGGCGGCGTCGGCGGTGCCGTGGTATTCCTACGTGGCGTCGATCCAACCTTGGCCCGACCCTGGGATTTGCCGCCGGTCACGATCGACATGCGTGATGACGGCCCGATTGTCCGGCAGGGCAACAGCGAGGCCGGCCTCATCGGCTTCGCCCATCGCGGCGACGAGCTAACGATGGTCTCGAAGCAGTCACGCTTCCAAATGGTCCGTGCCCGCGGAGCGGCGTTCTTCACGCTGGCACTGCCCGATCCTGACCAATTGCGCACGCGGCCCCTCACCGAAACAGGCCGCGTGGAAATCACAAGCGCCGTCGGCGACACCGCCGTTCGCGGTCACATCTTCGTGGATGATCAACCGTATTACACGCTCACGGAAGCCAATGGCCGCTTTGAGTTGCCCAAAGTTCCAACAGGGAACTACCAACTCGTGTGCTGGCGGCCCAACTGGCGCATCGAACGCCAGGAACGCGACCCCGAAACACTGTTGCGTGTCCGGCTACTGTTCCAAGCCGCGCTGGAGACCAGCGTGCCCGTGGTCGTCCGCCCCGGCGAACCAACCAACGTGACGATGGAAGTCGGCGCGGAATAATCAATGATGTAGCGTCTGACGCTGAAAGTTCGCCAAACCCGCACGATAAGTGTCGGTCCATTCGCCGCGCGGCTGGATCGTATCGCGGTAGCGCACCATGCGGCCGACGGCGTCGTGAATGCCCAAGCCCCGTCGATGTTCCAATCCCCACAGCGCCGTCACTGCCGCTCCAAGTGCCGGGCCTTCGTTCGAAGCCAGTGTTTCAATCGGTTTGTTAAGAACACTTGCGAGTATTTCGCCCATCAATCGGCTCCTGGCAATGCCGCCCGAAACGATGACGCGGCGAACTGCCTGCCTCGCCGCTTCATGTTCTTGCACACCCCAGGCCACGAGATACGCCAATGCTTCCAACGCTGCGCGATAACGAACACCCGGATCCGATGGCTCACTCGGCGACCACTCCAACCCACTCTTGTTTACGTTTCGCGAAGGCTCGCTCAACAAATACGGCATGACGCTCACCCCGGCACAACGCGCCGGCACACTTTCCGCCGCCCCTTCCAGCGCCACCCAATCAGGCCGCTGCCCCAGCACATGGTCCAAAAACTGTGCCCCATTGTTGTAACAGCGCATCCACAGATACGGGCCCCAATTGAGCCGCATGGCATCGAGGGTGCCCGACTGAGGCAGATTCGCGGCCGCCGAATTGACGACGGCGGAGTTGCCAAGGATGATGGCAATCTCGCCGGCGTTAACTGCCCCGCCGCCGACCAACCCCGCTTGTTGGTCATCGTTGGTCGGGTACACGAGCGGCCTTGTCGTCATCCCGGCTTCATTTGCAATGTGTTCCGCAAGCGGCCCAATAGGTTCGGTACTTTCGACTATCCGCGGCAGCTGCCGTGCCGCTAATTCACGGTATTTCGGCGATCCGAGTGCCTCCAACATTGCCGGGCACCACTGGTTGGTGCGCAAGTCCATAATGCCCGTGGAGGCGGCCGCGGAGACGCTGGTCACGTCGAAACGGCCGGTCATGTAACCGGCTACCAACGGGCCATGCGGCAACATCCACTTCGTTCGTTCCCAATCGTTCGCCGACAACCGTGCTTCATCTTTGACCAAGTGGCTGAGCGAATAGCGAATCGCCCACGGGCCGCCGGTAAGTTCGATAGCGCGGTCCATGCCGCCGAGCCGGGCCAATCCTGTGGCATGGTGCTCGGCCAGTGTTTGATCGTTCCAGCAAATGGCCCGGCGAACCTGCACACCGTCCGCGTCGATGCGGCCGGCCGTGTGATGCGTTGCGGAAATGCCAATTGCTGCCCAATCGTCGAGTCGGCCAATGTCGCGCAGGCGGCTCGCCAGGGCACGTACACCCGCATGAACCTGGCCTTCGATCTGCATCAAGTTGAGTTCACTGACGCCGTCCGCTGTCCACAAATCCGTCGGCAAGTGAACCTCAGCCAGGCTCGTGCCATCCAGCGCAAACGCCAGTCCCTTCACCGATCCGGTGCTGAAGTCAAACCCGGCGATCACTGTTCGTTCATTCAATCCCATCATCGCCATCCTCGTCCCCATTGCAAACTACCGGTCCAAGGCACCATCGGCTATCAGCGTCAAGTGCAGTTGTCGTCGCACGTCGAGTTCAACTTGTTTCGTCATGGCCCGCATTGATAGACTACGGTCGTTGCCCGGAGGAACTGTGTTGGCGTGATCGACGAACTTGCTGCACCAGCCGCATTGGAGGCGTATCTACTCCAACGAGTCGATTTCGATTCGTTGTTGTCGTGGCAGCGCCGGATGGTTTACGAGGTGAGCGGCGATCGTTCGCGTGGCGTGTTGGCCCTGTGCGAATTGCCACCGATGATTTCAATCGGTCGGTCCGGGTCGCATGAACATGTGCTGATCGACAAGGCAGAATTGTGGTCGCGCGGCTGGCCGATCCACTGGGTCAATCGCGGCGGTGGGTGTCTACTGCACGTGCCCGGTCAACTTCAGGTGTTTGCGGTACTCGCCATTGACTCGCTGGGTCTCGGACTGACAGCGTACCTGGAAATGCTGCACGACATATTGCTCACGGTTTGTCATGAATGCGACGCCCGTGCCGAGATCATTCCCGGTCGGGCCGGCATTTGGTCACGCGGCCGGCTGTTGGCCCACGTCGGTATCGCCGTGCATGAATGGGTCGCCTATTTTGGCGCTGCGATCAACGTTGATCCCGACCTGGATCCGTTTCGGAGCGTGCACTGTGATGGCTCGTCGCGACCGATGACGTCTATTGCCAGGGAACGCCGCGGCCTTGTTAGGCCGGCCATGGTGCGTCAGCGATTGGTCGAACTCTTCGCCGAACGCTTCGGCTTCCCTCGCACTTCCATATTTCACAAGCATCGGGCGCTGGCGATTCCCGAACCCGTGCGTGCCCTGGCCTATCGATCCGCATAGCCTGTCATGGATACCACACCTCAGTTGCGTGCCGAACTCGTGTTGCCGGACCTCGGCGTCACAGACGTCATCGTCGGCGTGTGGTACGCGCGCATCGGTGAGCGCGTGTACCACGGCGAGCGCGTGGTCGAAGTCATAATCGACGGCGCAACGTTCGATGTGACGGCACCGGCCACGGGTACATTGATTCAGCGGTCGGTGGTGCCGGGCGATCATATCAAAACCGGGGCGGTTCTTGGCGCGGTCGCCGCCGATCCGGAGTGAATATGGCAGGGTTGTTTCTCGTACTTGACGGCCTAGACGGCACAGGTAAATCCACGCAAGGGTGCTTGCTGGCTGAGTGGCTGCGCGGCAGTGGCCGGCAAGTCACGGAATGTCGAGACCCCGGTGGCACAACTTTGGGCGACCGCTTCCGCGCCTTTGTACTGGACAAATCGTGTGAAATGACGCCGGCCACTGAAGCGTTTCTGTTCATGGCGAGCCGGGCAGAGTTGGTGCATCAGGTGATTCGGCCGGCCCTCACTAAAGGGCACGTTGTGGTTTGTGATCGCTTTCTGTTGGCGACGGTCGTTTATCAAGGTCATGCCGGTGGCCTGGACGTGCCGACGCTGTGGACCATGGGAGAGTTGGCAACAGGTGGTCTTGCACCAGCGCTTACCGTGGTTTTCGATTTGCCCGTCGATGTGGCAATTGAACGTCGTGGCCGCGACGCTGATCGCATGGAGAGTCGCGACCGTACCTATCATGAGCGAGTGCGCGCAGGTTTCTTGAATGAGGCGAAGCGTCAACCGGATCGAGTGCGTGTCATCGATGCATCCACCGACGTGGCAACAATTCAGTCGCAGTTGAGGGCGCTGGTCGAACCCTTGCTGCGTGAGGTCAAATAGCCATGTCCTGGCAACACATACATGGTCACGAGTCGGTCCTTCAGCGATTCACCGCCGGGATGGAATCAGGGCGTTTGGCTCATGCCTATCTCTTCGTCGGGCCGACAGGCATCGGCAAGATGCGATTCGCCGTTGAGTTGGCCAAGTCGCTTTTGTGTGAAGCGCCTTTAGCGTCTTTCAATGCATGCGATACGTGTGCAGCCTGTCGCCTGGTGGATGCCGGCACGCATCCGGACCTCGTTGTGACCGGCAAGTCGGCGGACGTGCTTGAGTTCTCCATCGATCAAATGCGGCAACTGGTTCACGACCTGGCGTTGAAGCCGGCGCGGGGCCGAAAGCGCATCGCCATTGTGGATGATGCCGATGATTTCAATGACGCATCCGCCAACTGCTTCTTGAAGACGCTGGAAGAACCGCCGCCGGGGTCGTTGCTGATCCTCATTGGCACAGCCGCCGCGATTCAGTTACCGACCATTCGCTCGCGCTGCCAGGTCATCCCGTTAGATGCGCTGCCGGATGCCGTCGTCGAAGAGCGACTTCGGGCGACAGGAATCGACGACCCGGTTCAACTCAAGTCACTTATGCGAATCGCGGCAGGTAGTCCCGGTCATGCGCTGGCGATGGCCGATGCGACATTGTGGCCCGCCCGGCAACAGTTTCTGGAAGCGATAGCCGATGCCAAGCCCGATGGCCCATCCCTAGCCAAGGCGTGGATGGAGAACATTGAAGCCGCTGGAAAAGAGTCGGCGCGGCAACGCGGGCGGGCGGCTCAGTTGGTACGGTTTGCTTTGGATGTGTTGCGATTAGCGCTCGATGCGGCACTGGGTCGGCCATTACCAATGGACAACCCGGCGGAAACAACTCTGTTGCAACGGGTGGCAAACAAGTTTGGACCGGACGGCTTGGTCGACCGCATCGAGCGCATGTTGGAAGCGGAGACTCACATTGATCGCCGCGTGCAGCTCACGCTTCTGGTCGAAGCCGCCGCGGATGCGATGACACTTGATGGACCGCCGGCTTTGCGCACCATCAGTTTTGTCGGCGTCTAACTAGTTCAACATACCGACTTTCTTGGCGTAGCCGAAGATGCCGCCGGCATCAATGATGGGTGCGACTTCACCGAGCGGCTCCAACCGCCAATCCTCTTTCGTCGTGACATTACGAAGCACACCGGCCACCATGTCCACGCTCAATTGATCGCCAGTGCAAATACGTTCGCACAGGCGATCTTTGGTGTCGATCGGCACCAGATAGCCGCCGTTAACGGAGTTGCGGAAGAAGATACGTGCATAGAACTCGGCGACCACCACCTTGATGCCGGCAGCCGCCAATGCAATGGGCGCATGTTCGCGCGACGAACCGCAGCCGAAGTTCTTGCCGGCAACGATGATCGTGTACGGCGAGATAAACTCGTCGTCCGGCCCATGAAACGGTACGTGGCCCTTGGGTAACCCGCCCTGGGCGTCCGGCACACCGCACAGGGCGTATTTGCCGAACATGCGATACTCTTCGGGAATCGCCGGATTGTACGTGAGGTACTTGGCGGGGATGATCTGGTCCGTATCGACGTTGTCGCCGAGGACGTAGGCCAGACCTGTGACTGTCGGTTCCTTCATGGCTTTCCCGAGTTTAATTGGCTCGTGTTTGTTGTATGTCGCAGTGCCTTGCCCGGCAGTTTGTCGTTGGCCTTGCCATCTTCGATTGTCGCCACGCCGTTGATGAACAACCAGCGTACGCCCTCGGCGTGTTGATGCGGTTGGTCGTAAGTCGCCTTGTCGATGATCGTTTTCGGATCGAAGACGACTACGTCGGCGAAGTGGCCCACCTTCAGATAGCCGCGTTCGGGCAAGGTAAGAATGTCGGCTGGCAGGCCCGTGCAACTACGCACGGCTTGCTCCAGCGAAATCAGTTGCTCCTTGATGCAGTACAGCCCGATTTTCCGGGGAAACGTGCCATAGCTGCGCGGGTGCGGCACGGTATCGTCGGCAACTTTCGGGCTGCCGTCGGATGCGGTCGCGACCCACGGTCGCTTTAAGTACATGCGCAAATCGTCTTCACTCATACCGAAGGCGACCATCTGCGCGCCGCCGTTGCGTTCGATTTCCAGAACCACATCCACAGGATCAAGCTTCGCCAATTCAGCGATCTCGGCGATGTTCTTACCCTGCCATTCGCGCTTGGCTTTATATCCAGCCACGCGCAGGGTCTTGCCGCCATCGCGCCCGCCGACGGCCTTCTCGATGGCCTTGCGGATATTCGGCCCGGTGTCTGGGTCTTCAACCCGCGCCTGAAAATCTTTGGCAGTGCCTTCTCGGAATCGAGCCGGCACCACAAGTGCCCGCAACGACGTGCTGGACGCCGTGTAGGGATACTGATCTGCCGTGACCTTTTGGCCGCCGGCACGGGCCGCTTCGATGATCGCAATGGCGTCAACTGAGCGACCCCAATTGTTCTTGCCGGTGCATTTGATGTGCGAAATATGCGCGGGCAGCTTGGCTTCTTTGCCAATGCGAATTGCTTCTGTGATGGCGTCCAGCAGCCCGGCACCTTCGTCACGGATGTGGCTGGCGTAAATGCCACCATGTTTGCCAGCCAGCGTCGCCAGTGCGATCAACTCATCCGTCTTGCTGTAAGTGCCGGGGTTGTAAATCAAGCCGGTTGAAAAGCCCCACGCGCCGGCCTTCATGCCGGCATCGACGAGGTCCACCATCTTCGCCAATTCGTCCACAGTCGGCGTGCGATTGACGTTGCCCATGATCTTGCCGCGAACATCGTTGTGCGGCACGAGGTGGGCAACGTTGCAGCCGATGCCGTTCTTTTCGAGCTTGGCATAAAAGTCGGCGACATCGACCGGGCCGGATCCGCAGTTGCCCGTGACTTCGGTTGTCACGCCCTGCCAGGCATAGCCGCGATTATCGCGCGTCTTCGCCGCCTGCAGCGGAAAGTCACTGTGCGTGTGCAGATCTATGAACCCCGGCGCGACGACGAGTCCTTTGGCGTGGATTTCTTTGACCGGTTCAACGGATGAAAAGCTTCCCACTGCTACGATGCGGTCGCCTTTGATCGCCAAATCGCCAACCACGCCGGGCGACCCCGTGCCGTCGATCAATGTTGCTCCACGCAATACGATGAGTTCCGGCTCACTGGCTGTAGCCGTCGCGACCGCCATGAAGAGTAACAAGGTGTTCATCGCTGTTCCAAGTGCCGGGCCAGAATCACCCTAGCGATCCATCCAACCGTTACAACCGTTTGCGCGACATGGTTCCCTGCCGCTTGCGGCTGAGCGCGTCACGAAGTAGAGTTGGCTTCGAGGAACATATGCCAGCCGCCGCCGAGTTATTCCCAGGATGGATCATTTGGACATCGCTCAGTTTCGCGATGGCCGCGGCGGGGCTATTCCTGTTTGCGGGTCGCCGCACCAAGCCCGCTTTAGGCCCGCAACCACAAACGGTGTTGCCGCCGTCCGATGAGCCGCCGCCGCCACCGCCACTTGCGGTGGCGCCGATGCCGTTGTCGCCATTCAATCGGGCGGCGGAACGGCGTGTCGGTTATCGCCGCGTCGGCAATCCCGTGGAGGCGTTAGTTTGCGACGCCGAGTTTAAGCTGGCACCTGTGCGCGGCTGGATCGTCGATCGATCGCGGATGGGCATTCGCCTGTCGCTGGCCGAGAAGCGTGAGAACGGCACAGTACTTCAAGTGCGGCCAACCGTAGCGCCGGAAAACATCCCCTGGCAATCGGTGCAGGTTCGCAATTCGCAACCGAATGAGGATGTCTGGGAGATGGGTTGTCAATTCATGACCGAGCCATCGTGGGAAGTGCTGCTGCTATTTGGATGAGCCATATAGGCCGTGTTGTTGAATGTAGTTTTCGACTGAATCCGGGACCATAAAGCGAATGCTGCGCCCGGTTACGACGCGCTGACGAATATCGCTGCTGGCCAGGTCGATCAACGGCACATCAATTGTCTGCATCCGTAACTGAGTTGCTGGCACACCAATGAGCTTGGCGACATGCTCGCTACCGGGCGTCGGTGAGCCATGCCGCTCCATTACCACAAGGCTGGCACGAGCCACGATGCGTGCCGGCTCATGCCACTTCGGCAAATCGGGCACGGAATCACTGCCCAGTAGATAGAACCACTCGTTGCCTGGATGCCGGCGATGCAGTTCATCCAACGTGTCGGCCGTATAACTGGGTCCGGCACGTTCCGCCTCTAAAGTGTCGATGCCAAAATCGGGATGTCCCGCCAATGCCAGTCGCAACATCGCCACACGATGCTCAAACGAACTCGGCGGTGCATCCAGTTTGTGCGGCGGTCGCGCTGCGGGGATGAACCAAACTTCATCAAGCCCCGCTTGCTCCCGGCTCTGCTCGGCCAGAATCAAATGACCGTAATGAAGTGGGTCGAACGACCCACCGTAGACGCCGATTTGCATGGTGTTCAGAGTAGGGACTAGGACTTCGTGGTCAGCTTTTCGACGAGTGCTTTGGCGATATCGCGTTCGGTTGTCGCCTTGTCCAACGCAGACTTGGCGGCATTCGCCTTGGCCAGGATGGGTTTGGCGATGGCATCCTTCGCATCAAAGTCAGCTTTGGCCGCCTTCCATGCAGCTTCCGCTGGCGGCACAGTCTTCGTCGCCTTGTCCACTTCCTGCCGGGCGGTCTTGAGATCAGTGGCCAACTTTGCCACCGCTGCCTGGGCGTCCTTGAGTTCTTTGTCACAGTCATCGGCGAGCTTCTTGCCATCCAGCGCGGCTTTGGCCAGCGCGGCGTTGTCTTTAACCTTCGCAGCTTCCGCTTGAAGATGGTTGTAAGCGACAGTGAATGCCGTGAGTTTCACTTGAGCAGCATCAACGGCGTTTTTCGTCGTGGGCACCGTGCCGTTCAGTGCGGCCATGTTCTTTTGTGCAACATCGGCTGTCGTCTTGGCGGTGGCGTACCCTTTCTCGGCGGCTTGCAGAGTCGCCTGAACAGCCGATAAGTTGGCTTGCGTGACTTGATTCTCTTTCACGGCAGCGTCGTATTGAGCTTGCGCGAGTTCCGCCGTTTTGAGTTTCGCTGCGAAGTCAGCCTTGGCGATTTCCAGCCGCTCGGCCGGCGTTGGTGGGTTGGTGCTAAACTGTCCAACCCTCGCTCCGTCGGCCGATTGCCAGACGTTAACCGTGCCGCTCCAGTCACCCGTTAACACGCGCAGACCGTCGTGGGTCACTGCCACTTTGGTCGCAATATCATTGATACCGACAAACTCGCGTTGCTGGCCGCCGTTGCCATCGAACACTCGTGTCTTGAGGTCGCGGCCCGTCGTAAACAACCGGCCATCATGCGAGTACTTTGCCGCTTGCGGGCCGGGCATGCCAATGGCACGGATCAACTTGCCGTCTTCGGTCGCCCAGTATTTCACGTTGCCTTCTTCACTCGCTGACACAAGCATGTTGGCGTCATCGCGCCAGGTCAAATCGGTCACCGCCGACTTATGGCCAACCAATGCCTGATACTCCTGCCCGGTCGCGGATTCCCAGATCGCCAGACCGCCATTCCGGTCGGCTGTGGCCAGCAACACGCCATCAGGGCTGTATTCAATAGCTGTTATCCACTCGGTGTGTTTCTTGATTTCGCGAATCTTCGCGCCATCAGCAACCGCGTAAACGTGAACAATTCGACTTGGGCCACCAACGGCCAATTCGGATTGATCCGGCGACAAATCCGCAGCCGTGATTGCATCGGTTTCATCCGCGCGCTCGGTGACGACCTCGCCCGTCTTGATCGAATAGAGAACCGCTTTGCCGCTTTTGCCACCGCGCCCGCCGGCGGCCAGCAGCAGTTCACCGGACCGACTAAACTTAAGGACGTTGATCTGCCCATGAGCAAATGGCAATACGCCGACCAGTTCCAATGTGTCGGTGTTGTAGAGCAGCACCTGCTTTTGTGCCGCCAGCGCGGCCAGCGGTGCCCACGGACTTGTTGCCATAGCGGTGACAGCGTTCGCCCGTGGCGTCCGCAGCGGCTCCAGCGGTAGCGCCTTCTCTGGCATCGGTGGCTTGGCCGGCTTAGTCCGCACCGATGTCTTCAGCGCCGTTTCGACTTTTTTTACCACAACGACCTTGCTGCCGGCATTCTCCGGAGCGCCGGCCGCAATCCACGCTCTGATGACATCGAGGCTTTCCTTCGCCATCGGTGGACTGTTCGGCGGCATCTTCGGCTCTTCCTTGTGAGCCGCCAGCGCAAACAGCCGCGACCCATCCGCATCGCCGGCCTTGACGACCACGCCCGATGAGCCGCCTTCCATTAACTTGGCATAAGTCGAAGCGTCCAGCCCGCCTTTGGACTTGTCCGCGCTGTGACATGACAGACATTTGTCGCGCAGGATCGGGAGAACGTTCTGTTCGTAGGTGATCTTCGGCTGTGCGGAAACGGAACCATTTAGTACGCAAAGAACTGCCGCGCCGAAGAAAAGCGGCCTAATCGTGTTTGGACTTCCCAGCATTACCCGCTCCGAATACCCAATGCAAATGTACTGCGTAATGGCACTAGCCCACGCCGGTGGGTCTCGAATACTCGACCCACCCTACCTCAATCGACAATGGTACGTTCGCGTCGGGTGGGTCGAGTCTGCGAGACCCACCACAACACTAAATACTATCAGATATGGTTGCCGATTTCGCCGGTAATTCACGAAGAAGCGTGCGCGACGCCGATAATTCGGCCCGAACCGTCCACACGATCGCGCTCCCATTCTTCGCGGACTTTGGTCAGGCCGAAGGCGCACATCTCGAATTGATCGCTGAGGCGGCGCAGCACGGCCGACTCTTCGCGTTGCGTGTCATCGTCCGACTGGCTGGCCAAAAAATACGATCGCTTCCCCTGCCGGCAATAGTCAACGAAGAAGTCAATCCGTGGCTGGGCACGCAAGCGATGCAACGACTCGGGGTAAAGACCGGTCCAGAACAACGTGAAGTCACCTATGTGTCGGTGGACTTCGCGGGCGGTGCGGCCATTGGGCATCGCCGCGACCTCGGCCATCATGTCGCCGACTTGATCGAGCGGCTGCCCGGTGGCGTTTTTCAGGCGGTGAATAGCATCGGCATGGAGAAAGCGCGACAGCAGGCCGCTGAGGTAATCGACGAGCGGCGGGTCGGCCATGCCAAACGTTTGCAGGAAGGCAAACTCGGTGTAGCCGGCGAAAAGTCGGCGAAGCGGATGATCGTGAGGCGGATCCCACAGCATTGACGGACCCTCGTGGGAGAGGGGGCGAGTCACCAGTTGGCTCGCCACACTAGGTATATCATCGTCCTGCGCCCAGCCCAAGTTCCTTCTTTTCTGTCACAATCATAGGTCACGAGTACAGGCCTGCCAAAAAAACGTCGCCCGGCGTCGTCCCATATACCAATCTGAACCTGTTTCGCTGGAGCAATATTGCGATGCGAAGACTAACGACGTGCCTGCTCTTGACCCTTGCGACCGGTTGTGGCCGTGCGCCAAACGACCGAGTTGTCCTTTATTGCGCGCAGGATCGGCCATTTGCCGAGGCGGCACTGGCTGACTTTACCCAGCGAACCGGCCTCAATGTCGCGGCAAAATACGACACCGAGGCGAACAAATCCGTCGGCCTGTTCCGCGAATTACAACTTGAGGTATCGCGGCCGCGCTGCGATGTTCATTGGAACAACGAGATTCTGACCACGTTGATGCTGGCTAAGCAAGGCGTGCTCGAACCATACGCCAGCCCCGCCGCGGCCGACTATCCGCCCTTCGCCAAGGCGACCGACCATACGTGGACAGCCTTCGCCGCGCGGGCGAGGGTGTTGCTCGTCAACACGAACCTGGTGAAAGAGCCGCCGCGACATTTACTTGAGTTGGGCGATCCCAAGTGGAAGGGCCAACTGGCGATGGCCAAGCCGATGCATGGCACGACGGCGACGCAGGCCGCCTGCCTGTTCGAGGTACTAGGTAAGGACGCGACACAGGCGTTCTATCGTGGACTGAAAACCAATGGCGTGCAAGTATTGCCCGGGAACAAACACGTCGCGGAAGCCGTGGGACGTGGTGACGCCGCGATCGGCATGACCGACACCGACGATGCGATGGAGGAAGCCCTGGCGGGTCGACCGGTCATTATGGTGTTCACCGATAGCGATGGCGGCACGGATCAGTATCCCCGGCTCGGTACGTTGTTCATTCCCAACACTGTCGCCGTTATCAAGGGTGGGCCTAACGCAGTTGGTGCGCGCAAGTTGGTCGATTATCTGTTGTCGCAAGACGTGGAAAAACGACTGGCGACGGCCGGTGGGTTTCAGATACCGCTCAATCCCAAAGTTGAAGTGGACCTACCAGCCGCGCTGCGTCCAGCGCGCCAGGCCAAACCGATGCAAGTGGACTTCGCCAAGGCCGCGGCGATGTGGGAACAGGTCCAGGCATTCCTGCGTGACGAGTTCGCCCGGTGATGTTGCAGTCATTAGATTGACCCCTGTCTTTCGGGGACGTTCATGCCGCTGGTCGCCGTGTCGTGGGAATTGGGTTTGAGCCTTGGCGTTGCCGGGCTTTTGGCGCTGGTGGTCTTCGTGGAGCTAATTAGCGGCGGCGCGCTGAAGATATTCGGCCCGGTCCTTTACTACGAAATGATGCGGGCCGGTCGGCGCGGGCGTGTGTTTCTCCTACGCTCGGCTTACGCCCTGTTCATCTTTTTGCTGCTCTTGTGGATTTGGTCAATCTCAAGCCGCGGATACGGCACGCGGACGGATCAGACTCGCGAACTGGCCCGGCTCGCCGAGACTTTTTTCTACACGTTTGCCATCGTCCAGTTCTGCTTCGTAATTCTGTTGACGCCGGGCTACGTGGCCGGATGTATTGCCGACGACAAGGAACGCCGGACGCTGGAGTTCCTGCTGGCCACCGACTTGGCCAACCGCGAGATCATCTTCGGCAAACTGGTGGCCCGCATCGGTAACCTGTTGCTTTTCTTGTTGACCGGACTGCCGGT
>JANLTA010000644.1:0-11565 GCA_031362705.1 Gemmataceae bacterium
ACCGTACACGCCGAAAGTGATGGACGCGCATCCTCAATTGCAAATCATTGCGCGGGTGGGGGTTGGCTATGACGGAGTGGACGTGGCGGCCGCCACGCAACGCGGCATTCCCGTGACCATCTCGCCCGGCAATGCCGAAGCGGTCGCCGAACATGCGTTAGGGCTGATGATCGCGCTCGTCAGGAACTTTGTCCCGCAACACAACGAGATCGCTGCCGGCGACTGGCCGCGCAAATCGGTCGGGCCACTGCGCGGTCGCACACTCGGCATCGTGGGACTTGGTCGCATTGGCAAACAAGTCGCCATACGTGCCAAGGCGTTCAACATGCCCATCATTGCCTGTGATCCGGTGCGCGATGACGAATTTGCCATGAAGCATGGCGTCAAGTGGATGACGACGGAAGAGCTGTTTGCCACCGCCGATTTCGTGTCGTTACACTTGCCGATGAATGAACACACGAAGCGAATCATCAATGCGGAGTTGTTGGCGACAATGAAATCCACGGCGTATCTCATCAATACCGCCCGAGGCGGGGTGATCGACGAGGCGGCGTTGATTGAGGTGCTTCGAGCCAATCGCATCGCCGGTGCGGGGTTGGATGTGTTGGAGCATGAACCGCCGACGAAAGATAACGCACTGAGAAGATTATCCAACGTGGTGCTGACGGCCCACACCGCCGGTATTGATAGCCAGGCACTGGCCGACATGGCGCAACTTGCAGCGGAGACGGTGGTACGTCGATTGCGCGGTGAATGGCCGACGGAGTATGTGGTCAACCCGGCGGCAAGGCGGACGCAATAACGACCCGGATTCTTCGTAGCGGAAGTCGCCAGACTTCCGCTTTTGCACCTCGGCGGCACTCGGGCGAGTGCCGCTACGAATACACTCAATGTTCAATCCACATCCAGTCCGGCGGCGTGGCTTCGTACTTCGAATAAATGTCGTCGTGATCCAACGGTTCTAACGCAAAGTTGGCAGCTTTCAATTCCCGTTCGAGCAACTCGCCGACACTGGCTTCAATGAGATACTGCCGTGTCAGCCGGTCGGATTCGGTAATGAATTTCACCGTTTCGGCGTACACCTTCTCGAATTCATCAGGCCGAGTGCGCAGCATCCCGGTCCAGAAAGTACTAAGTCGCGCCTTGAAGTCGGCTTCCGGCTCATTGGGCTGCGATTGCACGGTCAGGCAAAGGTATTCGTCAGACATATCGACCCTTGGGAATATACACCGAACGCCCTTATGATACGGCCTGTGCGGGCGAATGTTCCACGACGGGCGGCGCGGTCAGGTTCCGCGTCCGATCCGAAAGGATCCCGTCATGTAAGTTTGCGTCGGAGAAACTGAACATGACTCGCACCGCTGTGATCTTTTTGCTGTTGGGTACCGGTTTGGTTCAAGCTGCTGATCCGGAGTTGATACCGTTGAAGCCACCGGTGACCCAAGCGGTTCCGTATGAATCCATGTCGTTTGTCCGGCAAAGCATGTACGCTCGCTGGCAGTATTATGGCGTGGATCGCACGGGCCACTTCCGGCCGCGAGTCGTGATCAACTTCCCGGAGCCATATTATTTGGTCAATGGCCGAGACTACCCGTTGATGAGCGTGCGACCGCTCGACTTCATTCCTTATGTGACGGATTGAAAGAAGTACAAGCAGCTTCGTTGTCAAGCTGTGCCGATTATTCCTGCGACTGACCCATTCCGGCTCAATATCTGGCGAAAGATTGCCGATTATAGGGATGGAGCGTACCGTGCGCTGACCGTGCGTGGTGCGTTGGGGGGAGTTCGCGTATGAAGCGTAGCGTCATAGCGTCGCTAGCCGCGGTGGCCATCGGGGGCGGCATGGCCTTCGGTCAGTCCAATCGGCAAGGCAACGTATTGTTGACCGAAGACCCCGCCCCGCCACCTTCAGTGATACGGCTGGGACCGCCCGCCAAACCCGCTAATCGCCCGGCTCCGGTGCAGCCCAAGTCCGACCCTAAACCGCAACCGGTTCAAAAAACAACTTTCAATCAGGTCGCGCCCCCGGCTGAGCCGTTGAAGCCGGCGGTTGAAGCGCCGAAGGCCGAGTTACTTCCTGCGCCGACGTTTACTTCGGCTCCGACGGAAGTGCCGGCAATCATTTCGTCGTCGCACCAGGAACGTCCCAGCTACGAGACGAGCGTCTTTGAGCCGGTCTTCCCGTGGACCAAATGCGGCAAGCGGCATTGCGGCACCGTCTACGTCGAGACGCCTTACCATTGGATGGATGCGCGATTCTTGTTTGGCTGGTTCAAGAAGGACCGTTCACCGCCGCTCGTGACAACTGGATCACCGGATGCGGTCACGCCGGGCGCGCTGGATGACCCGCAGACCACGGTTTTGTTTGATGGCAGTCACCTGCACGATCAGCCCTACATGGGCGGATACTTCACCTTTGGTGGCTGGTTCGATGAATGCCAATACTACGGTATCGAAGGCGGCTACTTTGTTTTCGCGTCGCAGGATCATGGCTTCTTGTCCAACGCTGACGGACGTCCCGGCACTCCTGGCTTGTTCATTCCGTTCTACAATCCGCTGCGCGACACCACCGTGTTTCCTTCGCAGGAAGACGTGTTCACGATTGCCGGCGGCAACAATGCCAGCGGTACTATGAACATTACGTCGCGGTCACGCCTTCAGGGTGGTGATGGGCACTTTCTGTACTCGTTCAGCCGCGGAATGTCCTTCCGCTGCGACGCCATAGCCGGCGTCCGCTGGATGGGACTTGATGAAGATTTGAGTATCGAAACGAACACGCGGTTCGTGACACCAGCGCCATTTTTCAACGGTGGACCGTTGGTAGCCGTCGATGTCGGCGTGCGTGACCATATTGGCACTCGAAATGACTTCATCGGTGCGGACTTGGGTTTTAAGTCACGATTCGTCAAGGACTGCTGGTCGCTTGATTTGCTGACTCGAGTGGCCGTCGGTGGCAATCATCGCACAATTCGCGGCGATGCATTCACGGGCGTCACATTCCCCGGCTTCCCGACCCAATTCGTCTTCACAGGACGATTCGTCGGCCCGGCCAACGCGGGGGTATTCACGAGCGACACATTCTCAGTCGTACCCGAAATCGGTTTGACCTTTGGTTATCAAGCGACCAATTGGTGCAAGCTCACGCTTGGCTACAACGGCATGTACTGGACCAACGTGGTGCGCCCCGGTGGTCAAGTCGATCGCGTGATCAACCCGATCGGAGTGCCCACGCGGCCCGAGTTTAACACCGGTCTATACGATCCGCGCCGCCCGGGTGTCGCCAACAACGAAACCGACATCTGGCTCCAGGCGGTTACGGCCGGTATGCAGTTCACGTTCTGACGCCGGTTTGATCGGCATAATCCTTACGGGGCCGCGCTGGCAACGCGGCTTCGACGCTGACTCCGGCACGTCGTTTGTTTACACTGGCTCTCTGACCCACGGAGCCGGCTATGCCATCACCTGACCTCCTCGACTTTGTTGCACTCACCGCGGCGATTCCGGGCGACGACCCAGCCGGCGCCACCGGCGATTTCTATACGGTTCGCCGCTTGCTGGATGATAGCCGCACGTCGCATGACCCGTCGCAGTATCAGCAAGGTTCACCGGAACGGGAACAGGAGAAACGCGACCCCAACTGGCCGAAGATCATTCAAGAGACAAAGGCCCAGCTTGGCTCCAAGTGTAAGCACCTCGTATATGCCGTTCGCATGGCTGAAGCGCTGATCATGCAGAACGGTTTTCCCGGTGTGCGCGACGGTATGAAACTGGTGCGGCTAATGTTCAGCGACTGTTGGGACCGCATGTATCCGAAAGTTGAAGAGGCCGGCGATGAGGCGGCGCGTATTGCTCAGGTGAACTGGCTCGGCGATCCAAATTCCGGCGCGTTCTATCCGCTTAAGATTCGGATGATGCCGCTCTTGGGCGCATTGAGCTGGCAGAACTGGAAGGACGCCAAAGGCGATGTCGAGTCGGCCGTCGCCGGTGTTCCAGTGGATAAGGTTCAGTTGCTCGTCGAAGACATTGAAGCTGCGAACGCGGAACTGCGGGAGTTATTGACGGCTTGCGAACAACGGGTTCCGGATGAGCCTGCCGAGTTGGGTGAAGTTTCGCGTGCGCTCAATGATTGCCTCAACCTTGCCAAACAGGCGTTGGCCAAAAAGGGCGGCGCGCCCGGTGCAGCTGGCACCGTCGACGGCACGATGGTCGCCGCGGACGGCACCGTCACGGCTAGTGGTGGTGCGGCGATAATCGCTGTCGATCCGACGGCCCAACGCAACGCTATCTATGAGCGGATTGACCAACTCGCCGATCAACTCGAGAAGATTGATTCGCATAGTCCAGTGCCGTTCCTCTTGCGCAAAGCTAAAAAACTCGGCAACATGAAGTTCCATGACCTGGTTAAGAAGCTGACCAAGAACGACAACGTATTGGCGTTCATCGACCCGGAAACGGACAAAGAGGAATAGTATCCACTCATTTGCAAACGATGAGAACCCGTCAACGAAGGCGATATTCATTTGACCAGTGTCGTTGCAATGCCGTACCCTAATAGCATCAGCCAATTGCAAAACCGCCCACACGGAAGGTCGATGCCATGCGTCATCCTGAACCCGGTACGTGGCTCGCAGACCCGGCCCACTTCAACAAGCCGTCGCGCCGAAGCTTCATGCAAGTGGGTGCGGTCGGCGCGTTGGGCTTAACACTCGGTGACTTTTTTCGCTTGCGGGCTGAAGACCCCGCGCCGAAAGCCAAGGCGCAAGGGTTAATCCATATCTTCCTGCCCGGCGGTATCGCGCATCAGGATACGTTCGATCCGAAGCCCTTCGCGCCGCTGGAGTATCGCGGCGATCTAGGTGTCGTGAAGACCAAACTCGAAGGCGTGGTGTACAGCGAAGCGTTAAAACAGACGGCCCAGGTCGCGGACAAGATCACCGTATGCCGATCCATGACGCACGGTGAAGCCGACCATGCCCGTGGCACTCACAATATGTTCACCGGCTGGAAGCCCAGCCCGGCCCTTGTCTATCCCAGTATGGGCAGTGTCGTCGCTCACGAGTTGGGTGTGCGCAATAATCTGCCGCCGTATGTTTGCATCCCGAGTCAACCCACCAACTTCGCGGCCAGCGGCTATTTGTCGTCGTCGTATGGACCATTCAGTTTGGGTAGCGACCCGGCTGCCGGCAACTTTCAGGTGCGCGACCTGACGCTGCCAGGCGGTGTGGATGAAGCGCGTTTCACGGCCCGCAAGGAAATCCTGGCCGCGGTCAACGATCACTTCGCTTCACATGAAAAGTCCGACAACCTGGAAGCGATGGACTCGTTTTACCAGCGGGCCTATGGCATGATCAGCTCGCCGGCGGCCCGCGAAGCGTTTAATATCAATGCCGAGCCGGCACCCATTCGCGATGAATATGGCCGCAACGCCGCCGGGCAACGCATGTTACTGGCCCGGCGACTCGTGCAGGCGGGCGTGCGGTTCATTTCGCTGACGTATGGCGGGTGGGATATGCACGCCAACATCGCCGGTGGCATTCGGCAGCAATTGCCGGCATTCGATCAGGCATTCGCCGCGCTGATCCGCGACCTCGATCGCACGGGGATGCTGGATAGCACAATGGTGATGGTGTCGAGTGAGTTCGGCCGCACACCGAAGATTAACGCCACGGGTGGCCGGGACCACTGGCCCAAAGTGTTCAGCGTCGTCCTCGCCGGCGGCGGCATCAAGAAGGGCAGCATCTACGGCTCATCCGACTCGACAGCCACCGAGCCGCAGGACGATCCGTTGACCATTGAGGACTTGGCGTTCACGGTTTTTCACCAATTGGGCATCAACTCCGAAAAGAAACTGATGGCCCCCGGCAACCGGCCGATCATCATCGTGGACGAAGGCAAACTCCGCAAAGACCTGTTGACATAGGGAGCGGAGACAACCGTCATGAATTATCGCAACCATTGCCTTTCGATTCTGGTCCTCTTTGCCTCTGTGGTCAGGATTTCCGCAGCGTCGCCCGAATTGAGTATCATCCTGCCCCGCGGCGGGCAGCGCGGCACTGAAGTTGTCATCAATTTGCAGGGCGCACGTCTAGCGGATGCCAAAGAGCTGGTGTTCTATAAGCCCGGTTTCCAAGTTGATAAGCTCGAAGTCGTGAACCCTGGCCACGTGAAGGCCACTGTCAAAATTGCCGCCGACTGTCCGCTCGGCGAGTACGCAATTCGCTTGCGATGCGCCAGCGGCACATCGACATTGCGTACATTCTGGGTCGGCGCGATGCCGAGCGTGGATGAACTAGAACCAAACAATGAATTCGCGAAGCCTCAGTCGATTGCGATGAACAGCACGGCGCAGGGACTGATCACGCCTGAGGATGTTGACTACTTTGTCGTCGAAGCCAAGAGAGGTCAAAGGTTATCGGCGGAAATTGAAGGGATGCGACTCGGAACTGCATTCTTCGATCCCGCGATCGCCATCCTTAATGAGAAACGCTTCGAACTGGCAACCACTGATGATACACCGCTATTAGGACAAGATGCGTGCTGCGCCATCGTAGTGCCCGAAGATGGCAAATACGTCATTCGGGTCCGTGAAAGCGCCTACGGCGGCGGGCCGACGAGTTTCTATCGGTTGCATGTCGGCACGTTTCCTCGACCAATGGCTGTGTTCCCGCCGGGCGGCAAAGTCGGCGATGAAACTGAATTCACGTTTCTGGGTGACCCGGCCGGGGAGATTCGAAAGAAAATCAAAGTCGCGCCTGCAGGGCCTAATGGCAGGATGCACCTGCACGCCGATGACGCTGGTGGCATCAGCCCCTCGGCCTTGCCCATCCGCGCCAATGATCTCATCAATGTCAATGAAGTTGAACCCAACGATGCACCGGCTCAGAGCACCGTAAGCAAGCTACCATGCGCGTTCAACGGCATTATCAACAAGCCGAGCGATCACGACTATTTCAAGTTCACCGCCAAGAAAGGTGAGGTGTACGACATTCGTTGCTTTGCCCGCCGACTCGGCTCGCCGCTTGATGCCGTCATTTGGGTCAGCTATGCGGATGGCCGGATGATCGCCGCCAACGATGACGCTGAGAGTTCACCAGACGCTTATCTGCGATTCACCGTACCAGAGGACAAGGAATACGTCGTCGGCATTCGCGATCACTTGTATAAGGGTGGGCCGCTTTTCATCTACCGAATCGAGATTGCACCCATCGAGCCGCAACTGTTTGTTTTGGTCCCGCGGTACGGAATCCCGTCCACCCAGGAACGACAGACGATTGATGTGCCGCAAGGCAATCGGTATGCGGCACTTGTTCAAGTGAGCGGCACGGATGTCGGTTCAGCACCCGAAATTGGCATCACCGGTTTGCCAGCTAAGGTCACGGCCAAAGTCGATCCATTCCTTCCGGGCATGACGACCATGCCGATGGTTTTCGAGGCGGCCGCCGATGCTCCTCTCAACGGTACATTGGGATCATTGACCGTCGCGCCAGTCATCAAGACCATCAACGCCCGTTGCCGGTTCTTTCAGGAAGTCGAACTAGCCTTCGGGCAAAACAACGTTCCATACTCCAAGGTCGAAGTGGATCGCCTGCCGATTGCGGTGACTGAGCCGCTTCCGTATTCGATTCGCGTCGTCGAACCCAAAGCGCCGTTGGTCCGCAACGGCATCATGCAACTTAAAGTGGTCGCCGAGCGGCGAGATGGACATAAGGCTGCGATCAACTTGCAACCACTTTTCAATCCGCCGGGCGTAGCTGGCAACAATGTCACAATACCTGAAGGCCAAAATGAAGCCATCGTGACGCTCACAGCGAACGGCGGCGCGGCCGTCGGCAAATGGCCTTATGTGATCATGGCGCAATCGACGGTAAAAGACGGACCCGCATGGGCGTCCTCCCAAATGGTGCCGTTCGAGGTCGCAGTGCAACCATTGACAGTGGCATTCGAAAAGGTCGCCGCCGAACAGGGTAAGGAATCGTCGCTACGCGGCACCGTGGCGGTTGCAGCGCCATTTGAAGGCAAAGCAACAGTAAAGATGTTCGGTTTACCCAACAAGGTGACGGCTGGCGATGTGGAAGTGATTGCGACTTCGAAGGACTTAGCCATCCCGCTGACACTGGATGCGGCCAGCCCGCCGGGGCAGCATCGCAATTTGATCTGCCAGGTGACGCTGACGAAGAATGGGGAACCCGTCGTATATACTGCGGGGGTCGGGGAATTGCGTATCGATAAGCCGCCTCCGCCGAAAGTGACTCAGGTGGCGGCGACGCCGGCAGCGCCACCGCCACCGGCCGTCGCTAAGCCGCAAGCGGCGAAACCGCTAAGTCGGTTGGAGCAGCTTCGTAAGGATCAGCAGGAGAAAGAAAAAGGCGGTCGCTAATCACCATGAAACGATACTCGCTGTTGTTGTTGATGGTTGCCGGCATGGTGCAGGCGGCGGATGTCGCGTCGTTGTCGGTCTACCCGGCGGACGTGCAACTCAATACGAATCGGGATCGGGCGACATTCGTCGTTCAGGCAGTGGCCTCCGACGGCATCACTCGAGATGTCACCGAAGAAGCACAGATTAGTTTCGCCAATGCATCGCTGGTTCGGCGCGAAGGTGATCGACTGTTTCCCGTGGCCGATGGGCAAACGACAATGACCGTGGCTCATGGCGGGCAAACTGTCACGGTACCGGTGACGGTGAAGCAAGCGGCCATCGATCGGCCCATCAGTTTCAAGTTGGACGTGATGCCGATATTCATGCGCACCGGCTGCAATGCCGGCAGTTGTCACGGGGCGGCCCGCGGCAAGGACGGGTTTCGCCTGAGTCTGTTTGGTTTCGACCCCGACGGCGATCATTATCGGCTGACTCGTGAACTGCCGGGCCGGCGAGTGAATCTTGCGTTGCCACCCGAGTCAATGCTGATCGAAAAGCCGTGCGGTAAAGTGCCACATACCGGCGGGCAACGAATTGCCGATGGTGACGACTACTACAACACGCTGGTCCGTTGGCTGAACTCCGGCACGCCGGGTGATCCGCCGAATCTGCCAACACCGGTATCAGCCGAGATTTATCCGAAGACCCTAGTGCTCGATGGGACCGGAACTAAGCATCGCATGACCGTCCGCGCGAAGTATTCCGATGGTTCGGTGCGCGATGTTACGAACCTGGCATTGTTTCTCAGCAACAACGATGTCGCAGCTAAGATCAGCCCGGAAGGCGTTGTCACAGCCGGAGCACGTGGCGAAGCCTTCGTGATGGCGCGATTCGCCACCTTCACGATCGGCTCTCAAGTCATCGTGTTGCCGAAAGGCCTGACATACACGGCGGCGAAGCTGCCCGAACACAACTACATTGATGGATTGGTTCACGCCAAGCTGCAAAAACTGCGGATCGCGCCGTCGGATGTTTGCACTGACGAGGTTTTTCTCCGTCGCGTCACGCTGGATATCACTGGACTACTGCCTACGGCCGACGAATTCGGCCGTTTTGTGGCGGACAAGTCGGCCGACAAACGGGCCAAGCTCGTCGATGAGTTGCTCGGCCGCAAAGAGTTTGCCGAACTATGGGTGCTAAAGTGGGCCGAGTTGTTGCAGATGCGCTCCAATGATCAAGTCAGCCCCAAGGCGATGGTGTTGTATTTCAATTGGCTTCAAGACAAAATCGCACGCAACGTGCCGGTCAACGTGTGGGTGCGCGAATTGCTCTCGGCCTCGGGCGGAACATTTTCCAGCCCGGCGACCAACTATTATCTGATCGAGCGCGATCGACTGAAAGTCACGGAGAACGTCGCGCAGGTATTTATGGGCATGCGCGTCCAATGCGCCCAATGCCACAATCATCCGTTCGACCGCTGGACGATGGACGACTACTACGGCTTTGCCGCGTTCTTCTCGCAGATCGGCCGCAAGGGTGGCGAAGATCCGCGCGAGTTGATCGTGTTCAACGCCGGCGGCGGCGAAGTAAACCATCCCGTCGGCGGGCGCGTGATGGCACCCAAGTTCCTTGGCGGTGCGACGCCGGACGTGGCGGGCAAAGATCGCCGGGAAGTGCTGGCCACGTGGCTGGCATCACCCGAGAACCCATACTTCGCATCTAATCTCGCTAACATCGTTTGGACCCACTTTTTCGGCGTGGGCATCATTCATGAGCCGGACGATGTCCGCGTGTCTAATCCCGCCACCAACCCCGAGTTACTCGCCGAACTTGGCAAGAAATTCATCGAATACAAGTACGATTTCAAACAACTTGTCCGCGATATTTGCCTTTCACGTACTTATCAATTGGCGACAAAGGCCAACGAATCGAATGAAGGCGACACCCGTAACTTCGCCAAGTCGGCCATTCGCCGCATTCGCGCCGAATCGATGCTCGATGTGTTGCTACAAGTCACCGAGACGAAAGAGAAGTTCCCTGGATTACCGCTCGGCGCTCGAGCGGTCGAAATCGGCGACGGTGCCAGATCGACTTACTTCCTATCCACGTTTGGCCGGGCGACTCGAGAGACAGTCTGTTCGTGTGAAGTGAAACTGGAGCCGACGCTGTCGCAGTCATTACACTTGTTGAACGGCCGCAACACCACGCAGAAGATTCAGGAGGGCGGCGTGGTTGCGCGCGGGCTCAAGGAGAAGAAGCCGGCGAAGGAGATCGTGGACGAACTCTATGTCCGCTGCTTGTCTCGCAAGCCGGATGACGCCGAATGGACCAAGCTCGAAGTCATGCTGAAAGATCACAAGGAACCGCAAAAGGTGTTGGAGGACGTGTTCTGGGCGTTGTTGAACACTCGCGAGTTCATGTTTAACCATTAGAGCGGTTTGTCGCTTTGGTCGGCACTTCGTCAATTCACCACGTGTCCGCCGGCTCAAATTACCCATCGACTACGTTAGGAAAAGGCAAAAAAGTGACGCGGAAGTGGCGTAAAGTTCGCCGTATTGTCTGGTTGCGCCGGAAGTAACGGCAGGCCGGACAGTTTTCCTGTGTGGTACAATGCGATAGACCCGTGTTCTTGATGATGTTAAGGCGTACAAAATCGGGGCTTTGGCAAATCTGCGTTTGCCTTGAGGGCTGGCGTCTGGCACCGTGTCATAGGACTCGTTCTGCCATTTTCGCCGGCCGGACTTGGACGCCGTACGACTCGACAGACGTCGCTTCCGGAGGAGAGACTTAACATGATTCCGATGCCGCTTCGCATGTGGACCCGTTGGCTTCAAGGTCGCAAATCGCGCCGCTCCAACCGATTGGCGGCGAAGCGACGACTCAACCTGCAATACCTGGAAGATCGGGCCGTACCGGCTACGCTGTTCGGACTGACCGACTCGAACCAGTTGCTGCGTTTTGACACATCGAACCCCGGCGCGGCAATTCAAGTCAATGTTTCCGGACTTGGCGTAGGTGAATCGCTGACGAGCATCGACTTCCGCCCGGCCAACGAGACGCTTTACGCGATCTCAAATGTCAATTCCAACTTGTACACGATCAACACGACGACCGGCGCGGCCACGCTGATCGGCGCCGGCAACTTTACTCCGGTCGCCACGCGATTCGGCATTGATTTCAATCCGGTGGTCGATCGCATTCGCTTC
>JANLTA010000664.1:0-3028 GCA_031362705.1 Gemmataceae bacterium
GTGCCATCTGGCACATGAATGTTCTTGGGTAGGATGTTGACGTGACGAAAAAATGTCTCCTGCATCCATTGCCGATAACTGTGCGGATCGTCGGCCGGCATCGGGTAGTATTCGTCCAAGTTGAATGTATCACCCGGGAAAAATCCAGCGATTCCTCTTTGTGCAGGCGGATGAGTTCGCGGTACAGGCCGACCGGAGTCGAGCCGGTGGGCAGGCCCAACACGGTTGGCCGGCCGGCCGAGTTGTTTTGCCGAATGAGGCTTTCAATCATCAACGCCAAATGCCAAGCCGCCTGCCCGCTAGTGGCAAAGACCAGCGTAGGCGTCTTGGTATGCGATACATCGTGCGACGACATTGCGAATCCGTGAGGTGCGTTCTGTATTCAGAATGAAGCACCGGTTATGATGTTGGCCGGAGATCGGTTCACAGCCTAGCTTACCGTTAGGTTAGCACCCCATGTGCATCGGGCGATAGGGCGAATTGAATCAACTTCCATGCCGAGAACCGGCAGGAAATTGCCGCGAAAGGGCCGAATGATCCGCGTCACCGTGAACAGTGCCGACCGCGAGTTGCCGGAGGCGACCACCATCATCGCCATGCTTAAACAAATGCAGTTCGATCCTCGCCGAGTTGCCGTCGAAGTGAATCGCCAAGTCATCCCCCGCATCGCACATACTGAACATCGGTTGACTAACGGCGATCAGATCGAAATCGTGACACTAGTCGGCGGGGGATGACGACATGCAAATTCCTGAAGACACCCCATTGATTGTCGGCCCTTTCAAGTTCAACAGCCGGCTTTTCACCGGCACGGGTAAGTACGCCACTTACGATTTAATGCGCGATTGTCTTGAAGCCAGTGGCTGCGAAGTGACAACCGTGGCGGTGCGACGTGAACGGCTCGTGGACGCCTCCGGTCGTAACTTGTTGGATTATCTCGACTTAAAACGCTACACGATTCTGCCCAACACGGCCGGCTGTTTCACCGCTGAAGATGCCGTGCGCCACGCCCGCTTGGCCCGGGAACTATTGAGCAATCTTGGTAACGCCGGTGCGGGCTGGGTGAAGCTCGAAGTCCTGGCGGACAAGAAAACGCTGTTGCCTGACCCCGTCGGCACCTTGGAGGCCACGG
This sequence comes from Gemmataceae bacterium, assembly GCA_031362705.1. GTDB lineage: Bacteria > Planctomycetota > Planctomycetia > Gemmatales > Gemmataceae > JAIBBI01. The sequence continues at coordinate 1,133 of JANLTA010000664.1, forward strand.
CGACGTTGGTAAAGGAAGGATTCCAAGTTCTCGTCTATACCAGCGACGATCCAGTGTTGGCGAAGCGGCTGAAGCAACTTGGCGCGGCCAGCGTTATGCCGGCCGGAAGCCCGATCGGCAGCGGGCAGGGCATCCTCAACGTCAACAACATTCGCATTTGTCTGGAATATCTCAAGGAAGGCGACCCGCATTACCCGGTAATCGTCGATGCCGGCGTCGGCACTGCCAGCGATGTTGCCGTAGCGATGGAGCTGGGTTGCGATGGTGTCTTGCTGAACACGGCCATCGCCAGCGCCCAAGATCCGCTGCGCATGGCTCACGCCATGCGGCAAGCATGTGAAGCGGGGCGGTTGGCCTATCTCGCGGGACGCATTCCCAGGAAGTTGTACGCCACGGCGTCCAGCCCTTGGGAAGGCCGAATCGCTTGACGACGAATTCCGCGATGCAAAATTGCTGTCGCAGGCTACGATGAGCCGATAGTACAATGACGACACGTCTCACAGGCCGGGGACGTTATGCGCAAGGAGTGGCACATGAGCGCGACACATTCATTTTGGGCGAAAGTTGCAGTCATTACTTTGGCCGCCGGAGTTTGTCTTGCCGTTGGCATGATGGCCCCGGAAACTCCAAAAACGCCGCCGACGACGAATATCGTGACCGGCCCACCGCCGTTTAGCCGTTGGCCTGAAGGCAAGAAACCGGATTTGGCAATTGTCATCACGGGCGAGCAACACAGTTACATTAAGTTCTGCGGTTGCAGCGCGCCGCAACTTGGCGGCTTCGAACGTCGGGCCAACTTGATTGCCGAACTTAAGGGCAAGGATTGGCCGGTGATCGCTCTCGATCTGGGTGACATTGTCTACCGCAAATCCGGTTCTGTGCAGGCGCAAACGCTGCTCAAATACAAGACCTCAATGCAGGCGTTAAACTTGTTAGGCTACTCCGTCATAGGTGTCGGTGAAAACGAATTCAATCTCCCACTGATCGATGGCCTGGCGCAGTACACCTTGCAAAAACCGGGCGCTGCTCCCCGAATCCTTGCTGCCAACCTTAAGAATCGCGCCGAAGACTTTCCTTCGGGAGTCGGCAATGATTCCATGATTGGCGACGCCGTAGTTATTGCGGGAAAGGCAGGCCAAGTGAAAGTCGGCACCCTGGCCCTTGTTGGCCCGTCAGTCCAACAGAACATCGCGGACCCAAAGATGACGTTTGACGAAAGCGCCAAAGTCATCGCCGGGGCGTTGGGATCGTTTGCGAAAGCCGACGTCACTGTGCGCGTGCTGTTGTACCAGGGCACACCGGACGAGGCGACTGCGCTCGCGAAGAAACATCCTGAGTTTCATCTTATCATCTGCAAGTCGCCGACGGAGGAGCCACCCGAACATGCGATAGTTAACAACACCATACTGGCAATGGTCGGCCACAAGGGCCGGTATTCTGGCATCGCCGGCGTGTTCCGTGATGCGGAGAATCCCAAGAAGTTCGCGCTGCACTGGGAAAAGATCGCACTAAGTGATGTGTACGAAACGCCGGAGGCCAAGGTTGCCGACGATGCGGTTGTCAAACTCATGCAGGAATACGCCCAGCAAGTCAAAGACCAGAACTTGTTAGCGCTTTATCCGAAGACGCCGCATCCACTGAAGGTGAAGTTCCCCGGCGAAAAAGTAGAGTTCGTCGGCTCGCAGAAATGCCAGCGGTGCCATGAGGCCGACTATGCGATTTGGCAGAACTCACGACATTCACATGCCTATGATTCACTGGTCAACCACGCCAAGAAGCCCATGCTGCGTCAATTCGATGGCGAGTGCGTCATTTGTCACACCATCGGGTTCGCCCACGCCGGCGGCTATAAGAATGCGGAACTCACGCCAAATCTCAAGGACGTCGGTTGCGAAA
>JANLTA010000694.1:0-2157 GCA_031362705.1 Gemmataceae bacterium
CGCCGGACCAGGGCGCGGCGCCGTGCGTCTGCCGGCCTTGCACGGTGATACGCAGGATATCGGCGGCGGCCATGACCGGGCCCGGGCGATAGGCGATTGTGTTGGTCTCGATGATGGACGTGATGTGGAGTCCGAACACGACCTCCGGTTTCGGATTCTCCATGGCGCCTTGTTTCACCATGAGGGCGGCGCCGCCTTCCTCGCCGGGCGGCGGGCCTTCCTCCGCGGGCTGGAACAGGAACTTGACCGTGCCCGGTAACTGATTTCTGACCTTCGACAGCGCCTCGGCGACGCCCATCAGGATGGCGACATGCGTGTCATGGCCGCAGGCGTGCATGACGCCGGTTTCCTTGCCTGCCCAGGTTGTTTTCACTTTCGACGCAAAGGGCAGATCGACTTCCTCGGTCACCGGCAGCGCATCCATGTCGGCTCGCAGGGCGACGACTGGACCAGGCTTGCCACCCTTCAGCAGCGCCACAATGCCGGTGTGCGCCACGCCGGTCCGGACTTCGAATCCAAGCGCCCTGAGATGGTCGGCAACGATGCCCGAGGTGCGGAATTCGCGGTTGCCGAGTTCGGGATTCTGGTGGATGTCATGCCGCCATTCGATCACTTTTGGATCGAGCTCATCGGCCAGCCGGTCGAGATCGGCTCTGATGTCGGCTGCGAAACCGCCGGCGGAAATAACGGTCAAGAGGCCGGCACCAAAGCAGGCTGCGTAACGCATGAACATCTCCTTGCTGATGCGGTTGGATTCGCGAAGTTTGGTGCTCCGGACGGCATGAGTCAATCGCGTGTTGCTGGGCGACTACAGGGGCAAGTAGACCGTGGCTCAGACGCTTGGCATCCGATGCCGACGGATTTGTCGTCAGCCGCCAACAAAGACGCGAAGATCGCGCGCAATACGCCCTATAAGATGAACGAAGTTCCGTCTGGTATGTCTCTTGCACTGGTAGGCTGCTTGCAAATGATTGCAGGTCGTCGCTCAGGTGCTCGCAGTGCGTACATCCTCGGAAGAGAAGGATAGGGCGATTGCGTCAGAGACGACTCGCAGGTATCGACGTGGAGGCACCGTGGATCTGGTAAGTCACAACGAATTCGTGGTCGAGGAATTCACCCCGTCGGTCGCCATCGGCAAAGTGCTGGGCAATTTCGCCGTGCCACTTGGCCTGTGGGGAATTGCGCTGCTGCTGGCCGGACACGCAAGTCTTCCCGACTATCTCTCGGGCCTCAAAATACACGGACCTTACCTGGTGCTGATGAGCGGACTCTTGCTCAGTCTCGCTTTCAGGCGCGGTCGCGCCTTTTTTGTCCTGTTCTCCTTCACGCTTGCCTATTTCGCGTTCGTGTTCTTTATCGAACGCGAGAATGCAGGTCTCATGTCGCGCACCGTCTACGCAGCGATCTGCATCTTTGTGCCGCTCAACATCGCGATTTTTACGCTGCTGCGCGAGCGCGGGGCATTGAACGCGCCGGGATTGCGCCGGTTGTCGTTGCCGCTGATCGAAGTCGGTGCCATTGCCGCGATCGTGCTTGCTGACGCAGCCGAATTTGCCGACGTGCTGTACCAGCCGATCATCGGGCACGTATTGCTCGCAGGCATTCCGATTCCCCAGTGGGGTATTGCCTGCATGGTTGCGGCCGTGCTCATTGCAACTACATGTGCGGTATTGCGTGGTTCAGTGATCGATGCCGCCTTCGCCGCCGCCGCCGCATCTTTTGCGTTGGCCTGTAACGATTTGGCATCACCGGGTTTGTTCCTTTGGTTTTGCACGATCGCGGGCGTGATCGTGGCGGCTGCGGTCGTGCAGGACTCTCATCGCATGGCGTTTTACGACGAATTGACCGGTTTGCCGGGGCGTCGCGCGTTGAACGAGCGCCTGCGGTCTCTCGACCGCAGTTTTACGCTGGCAATGGTCGATATCGATCGCTTCAAGGCCTTCAATGACACCTGGGGCCACGATGTCGGGGATCAGGTCCTGAAGCTGGTGGCAGCGCGACTGCAGCGGGTGGGCGGCGGCGGCACCGCGTACCGCTATGGCGGGGAAGAATTCGCCATCCTTTTCCCGGGAAGGCGCGCGATCAGCGTCATGCAGCATCTCGAATCCCTGCGCAAAAACGTCGAAAGCTACAAGCTGATGCTCCGCGAGAGCGGGC
>JANLTA010000707.1:0-3455 GCA_031362705.1 Gemmataceae bacterium
GCCGGCAGGATTGGCTTGTCGCGCATCAGCGCTGTGGCCTGATCGAGATGTTGCCTAATCCATTCCACGGCCGGTTGATCACCCGGATGGGGTGGTTCATCCGGACTGAAAAGGCTATGCGACCAGCGCGGTTCCAGGTAAGCTGTGCTACCGCGGCATTGGGCGACACGGGCGGCATTGCCACGAAACACCGGCCAATCGTTGGAGGTCACGAAAACGTCGCTACCAATGTCGCGGCCAAACTCGCTGCGGAATTGATCCAAGGTGATCCGTGTGTTCTTCTGCGCTTGCTCGCGGCTGAACTGATCGGCGAAGCGAACAAACGTTTTGTCGGCGGCAGTCGTGTTCCCGGCGCGGCGAAATGCCAACGCGGCTTTGAACAACACCCGCGCCGGCAACTTGTCGGCATCGGCACGAGCAAGTAGCCGCTCAAAACATAGCGACGCCATCAGATGTTGGCCGCGATCCAACTGATACGTGCCGAGCAGATCTGTCGCTTCCTGGCCCGATTTGGTATTGAAGTAGCGTTGACTGATTTCCGCCAACAGGGCGGCGTCGGCTTTCTCGACCGCTTCTCTAAGGCGCTCGGCTGCGACCTGGCCATATTGCACCTGATACGATTCCAAGCCATCGGGTGGGAGTTGCCCAATGATGCGGTTGGCTTCAGTTCGAACGCTGACACGCACCGTGACATCCTGGCCGCGTTGGTTTTTGCGACTGACTTCAATGAACGAATCTTCCGGTGTCTCTAACAGCGATTGCAAGCACTCGCCGGCGATCCGCCATTCCTGTTTCTTGACGTAGTCCTGCGCCGCCTGTATGAGCCGCTTCGATTCGGGATTCCGCGGCAACGTCACCGCTTCGGTAAACTTGGCTTCCTCAGTCTTGCCATCTTTGGCCTGCTGAGGCTTCAACTGTCCGCGAATTGGCCCCGATAATATGAGGGCTGCCGCAACTGAAACGAAGGCGATACCAATAAGTCCGAGCGACAGCCTGGGCATAAAAAAACCCTCCCGGCGTCCACGTCGCCGCCGACGCTGGATTGTGACATAGCAATCACACCGACTCAAGACAAATCCCCCCAAATTAACGCTGCCGCCTGCCGCAATGGCAGGCCAGTTCGTCGGTCCTTTTAATCATACGGCGAATCCTACACTCCAACGCGATGACGTCGCTTGATTTGAGGCTTATCGAAGTGCCAGTGTCTCGTCATTCGGTCCACGTTACTTTGAGATTCACGAGGTCGTGGGCCATCACATCGAAGTTGGCCGCGTCACCGTCAATCATTGCATCCATAACGATCAGTCCTTCGGCATCCACGATTGCCGCGGAACGGGGATCACGCGCGAAACGAAGATTGACAGCGCCACCGACGCCGGCGACCTCGAAAAATCGAGCCACTATAGCGATTGGCTCTTTGGCTGGGCGCAGACTGGTTAGCAACACGTTGGATGAATCCAAATGGGCCAACCAACCGGTTGGGCCAGCCGGCGGCGGGCCATTGGTCAGTGGTACTACTGCAATCGGCGACACCATACCTTGAGCTGATTGCGCCGGCTGCGGACGATTTAATCCCAGACACAAATCGAAAGTGCTACACGTTTCGCCCGCCGTAATCAGCAACACATCGATCATCCGTTGGGCATGACGTTGAGCGAACGGCAGGCCGCCGGTCAGCACGACCGCACTTTGCTTGCCGACGTGAAACTCAATGAACTCCGGCGAGCCTGGCCGATTGTGCGTCGTGGATGCGGGGTGACCAAAGACGCCGCGAACGACCGTGGCCTTTTCGTCTCGGGCGGCAAAACGCGCGCCATAATATGCGTGCCAGGCATGGCCAACAGGAGGCTTGTCGGGATGAAGCTCGATGTGCAACTCCAACAGCGGCCGGCTGAGCCAGGCGCGAAAGCGCTGCTTGAATCTAGCGAGCCGCTGCCCATGTTCGTCGAGCAGTTCACCGGCCGCGGTGACTTCGCCGAGTGCCGGGCCACATGCCGTGATGCTCACTTCGTGCCCACGCATCGTGCTGCCGGGTTGCCAGACAAGTTGTTGTCCCAGCAAATTGGCCCGGCCGTTGGCATCGCGGAACACACGCAACCCGCCGGTCTCCGGATCAATCTCGGCCTCGAAGAACTCGTTGCGAACGGTGGTGCCGGTCGCAAGCGTCATTCGAGGCGCTACTGATTCCACGTTGTTATCGGGGATCCACGAATAACCTAGACCCGGTACTTCAACCACCAATCGCGCAATATCACCATCGCGCTGGGCTGCGATGACCGGTGCAATAACTGCCGGCAGTCCATTTAAGCCCTTCAGTTCGAGGCCAACGCGGCGCGCAAACGGACACGGATTCAAAACCAGTTGCCCGGATTGTTGACCGGTCGCCCGCGCCACCAAACGGTGTGCCAATTGTCGGGCCGACGCCGACTCGAAGTTGTGTATCTCTCCAGGTTCATTGCCCATGCCACGCTCAATGACATCCTCGCATTGCTCGATCTGCTGCATCAATGCCCCATCGGCGCGTGTACCCAGGCTCTGCAGCAAACCTTGATAGGTTCGTGCCGCATCAATGCGTCGGCGCAATCGAGAAAGTCGGGCAAACGAGCTAATCGGGTTCCCAATCGCGGTCGGTACTTCCGGCGCATATTCATCCATCGATGTGGCCGACGCGTATTCGCCGACAGTGGCTTCATCAAGGAAACGACTCACAGTTGTCCATGTTCCCAAGGCCGGAGCCAATGCCGACAGTGTGAGCCAGTCCTGATACCAAAGGCCAGCGTCTGGAACACCGTGGCGCAAATGTAGTACTGCCGCCGAATCCTGCATGATCGTCTGGTGCAGATACATCGCGAGATGAAAGCCCGTCTGTGGATCGTTGGCCGGCAACGGAGCGCGCGTCAGCGCGTCAATCTGCCGGCCATCGGGCGCAGGCCAGCGAATGGAAGCGGCGGCATGTTGCGGCACCGTACCACCGTCGAGCGACAGGTAAATGAGTTTGGATATGTCAGCCTGTGCCAGCCAGTTTGGCAAATAAGGATGAAACGCGGTTTCGTGACGAGCGAACACCCTGGCCGGTCGCCCAATTAACTCACGCAGTCGTTCCTGTCCGCGGCGCAGGTTCCAGATTTGCGATTCAATTGGCAATATCGCCTCGTTGCGCTCGCAATCAAGGCCACCACAAACCTCCAGCACGCCGCGTTCGATCTCCAGCCGAATCGCGGCCAATTGATCCGCTGACAACTTGGCCAGCTCGCTCGCCGAAGCGATCAAGTTGCGCGGAGATTCTCCATTCTCCGATGGCAGCGGTTTGCCGTGGCCGAGGATTGTTGTGTCGATCAAATAGAGCGGCGCGGGATAAAGCGTTTCCCGGGCGGAGTGTAACCGCTGGGCCGCGGCCTTCGCTTGCGCCTCGTCGCCATCCGCCGCTGCTTTCACTTCGGCTAGAAACAACGTCG
>JANLTA010000753.1:0-2335 GCA_031362705.1 Gemmataceae bacterium
TGGAAGTGCTCATGACGGAGCGCCCGGACTTTGTTATTACTGAGACCGATCCCGTGTCGAAGATCCGCGGCGGCGAGTCCTTGGGCCGCCGGCATCGCGAAAGGTAACGGCGCTCGGTCGCCCACCCGTGACAAGGTTTGAGACTGGACGATGATCAAACAGAGCGAAGAACTCCCGCATAACGCGTGCGTTTTCTGTGCCGGTCGGTAAAGGATCAAGAGCTTTAGCAACCGCCGCCCAGGCTCGCTCAAGAGCGACCATGAGTCGTTTGGAGCGCACATGGCAGATCGCGATAATCAGGTTCGTCAGCTCGCGTTCCAAATCCGTTGGTCCTGTGATTCCGTCCGCTATTCGGAATACCAAATCTGCTGCTATGATCTTTTGAGCGGCCGGGCGGTTTTCAATAAGGCAAACTACAAGGGCCATGATCGCCGGTTGGCCCAGTGCAACGATCATGTCGGCGAAGCGCGTCGGCGCTTTTTCTCGGCATGACCGTTCAAATAGGCTTCGGGCCAAATAGTCGATGTAATGTTGTGGCATAGCAAGTAAGTGCGCTAAGATGTCGTCGCCTTGCGGCGAGGTGACGCCTGCGGCGATCTCATCAAGTTTCTGATCCCGCAAAGCGTCATGTTCCGATAACTGCTCGCGTTCATTGGCGGTCACCACGAATTCTCCTTCGACACGCCGACTGACGCGGCTGTCCGTTCGCGTAATGGCGACTGGTCGTGCGGATCAATGAGCAAGCTCACTCGGCTGTTGGGCGAACCTGGACCGGTTGGCGACTCTCCTAGGCATCGACTCCGCAACTGGCTGTCGCAACATGTCCACTACCGAAAAGGCGCGACGATTCAGTTTGCGAACGTTTGCCAGCGTGGTAATCGCGGAAAAGTAGAGACGCTGACATTGTTGCCGTCGCATGGTTGTTTCACGCCAAATGGCCGGTCACCAGGGAACGGGGCGAGGCAAGTGCGTACGATTTGGCCGCCGCCCTCTCCGTAGGAGCCATCGATGACGATCATGCGAACTCTCTGGAGACCGATCTGCGGCCGACGCTGCGCAGCCTGTAGAGAGATCATAAGGTCTGTCAGGGTTCACCCTGCCGCGCGGGCTGCGGTATGGGCCCGGTTTTCCGCGAATGACGTTCGACAGGATTTGCCACTTCGACAGGTGAGGTTCCATTCACCAGTTCTGAACCGGCGCCCACGATATCTGGCAACTGACCATCATCAACGGGTCCGTCCCATACCGCGTCCGGCTGGATACTCGCAAAAGACTCAAGGAAGCCGGGTGCGTTCACACTGCCTCCATGCCACGGGCGTTGCGTTTCTACCAGTGCCCGCCATGCCCGATCGTATACCGGATAGAGCATGTGCAAGCACACGCTGCGGACCGCAATCGTCATTGAAAACACCTCGGATGTCAGGTTCGTCGGGCTCTTAGTTCGTTCCGCAATCCGAGTTACCAATTCCGCTGCAAAGATCTTTTCACCCGTGGAACGTTCACCTGTCAGGTAAGCGATGAGCGGCATCAATGCCAGCTGGCCGAGGGCCAGAATCGCTTTTGCAAATCGCGACGCCGTGAAATCCCGATGAGCCCTTTCAAAAAGCCCTTCAACAATATACTCCATGCCGCCCTCAGGAAATGCGCGGAAACCACCGATTGCCTCGGCGCATGCAGATGAATTCAGTGCCCGCTCAATCAGATCGAATTGCGTATCTCGGATGGCCTGTGAGTTAGCCGCGTGTTCGTTTTCCTTTGAAGCCATGTTACTCTTCCCCTTTATTGGTTGTGAACAACGCACGACCAATCGTGCGTCTACCAGCGGGCGAATCAGTTGTTTACGCACAGCGTTGACCCGTAAATCGCGATCGGTTTGCATCGCGTCCTGGCATGGCCTCGGAAACGGGATGGCGCATTAGCTCCAGCGGCGATAAGACACGGTGTGTCAGTTTCCGGACGGTTGCCAATGCGCGAATCGCTGAGATATAAAGGTTTTGGGTTTGATCGCGTCGTGCCGCGGTTTCCCGCGCGATTGCCACATGGGGGGAGGCCGATTTGTCCCTGGCGCGCGCATAATCGATCTCGGCACGCTGCAGCGTGATCCAACACATTACAACCCGATCAATAAGGAGGAACTCTAGTTCGGTGTCTCCTTCCTGTTTCAGCTTCAAGCGCAATGCATCTAGTTCCGCGGTATTGATTTCCTTGAGCAGCAGATTGTTCGAGGTCGCCCACTTCAAGGCCTCCATTTCCGCATGGACTCCCAAATGGCCCAGGAGTATACGAAGCCCAGGTCGGTCCGCGAGCTCGCGCCGTAGCTCTTTGACAACGCTGG
>JANLTA010000769.1:0-6204 GCA_031362705.1 Gemmataceae bacterium
CCAACATCGCTTCAAGTTCGCCATCATTGGGAAACTCTTTGAGCAGTCGATTGATGTCATCACGGGCATTCGTATACCGGCCAAGTTCCATGGCCATGATCGCCACACGACGACGAAGGTCGTTTCGGGTCGGATCGCGCAAGACTGCCCGTTCGAGGACCGATAGGGCTCGCATCTTTTCGCGGTCCGTCTTGGCCAATTTCGGGTCGGACAGTAGCAATCCAAACCGGGCCAGTGCGTCAGCATCCGCAGGCATCAAGTTTATGTAGCGGCTAAAGTAATCCGTTGCCTTGGCTAGATTTCCGTCTTTTTCAGCTCGGTCGGCCTGGCCAAGCAGCGCGCCAGCATTTCGTTTCACCTGGTAGCCGTGGACATAGTATCCGCTGCCACAAAGAACAGCGCAGCTCGCACACAGGCAAAGCGCAAACCGAAAATTGAATCTGTACGTTGACATAAGTTCCACCAAGTAAATCGTCTAATTCAACTAACAGCAGGTCGCGTGCCACTCAAAGAATGATGCCCAATAAAAAGGAAAAAGGGGCGGGACCTTACGGCCCGCCCCTCGTGTTATTATCAAAGATAGCCAGTCACGATCAGACCGCTGCCGTCACCGAAGCGATCTTACGGCGCCGAGCCCATACACCAAGAATCGGCAGGCTGCCCAGTGCTGCGACGATAGTCGCCGGCTCCGGTGTCGTGTAAAGCGAGTAGTTACCGCTTGTTGCACCTGCGCCCGTAAAGTTGAGCGTCAAAATTGCCGCGAGCGAATAAGTTGCGGCACCCGTATTATTGAACCCAGTCGAGGCGTTTACGGAAAAGCCAGTGTTCGTCGATGACAAGTAGCCCGCCCCCGAAAACACCGCGACACTCCCCGCTGCAGGAATCGACCCAGTCGGATTAGCGCCGATAGCGCCAACGGCTTGATCAGTTCCCAGCCCGATGATGTTGTTGGCACCATTGGCATATCCTTGGAAAAGGACCGTGTTGTTGGCGGAACTAGTGCCACCCAGTGCGGCATTAAGCGTCAACGGCCCTGTCGGAGCCTCTGTGAACCCATCCCGTTCGAGGATGATTCTCAGCGTGCCGGGACCAGCACCATGAACGTTGATGCTATTAATGTCAATCACGTTGTAAGCAGCGGTGTTCAGCGTAAGCGGCGGCTGTGCAGTGCCTGTCGTAATGTTGACGCTAAAACCACCGATGGCGCCTGAGAAAAAAAGCACACCGGAGTTAGTGGTATCGGTCAGCACAACACCATTTCCCGCGTTATCTTCGATTCGCATCCGAAACGCCGCATCAGAAGTTGACGGTGTTCCGAGCAGGGCCATTACGGCCAGTATCAGTACGCCCCATTGGGACATCTTACGTACCATTTGATTCACTCCTTTTGCGCGTCATCGCGCAATTGTTTTGTTTGGATCTTGTGAGGGCTGATTTTGTAGTTGTCCAATCGGAATCAACCGATCGACATTGACTGAACCGAAGTAAGTTCAGCCAGAGATCCGAGGAGGTTCAAAAATGGAAGTTGGGAAACGGTTCGATCCAGACGGAAATTCGGGAAGGCATAGGCGGTTGCACGGATGTGCCGACATCAAATCAACTGGAGCCGCCTCGAGTGCCGACGCCGGACCTGATCCAGAATTCGAGTTGGTCGAAGGTGAACCGGCACCGCCACCAGACTCGGCACCGCGTGTCTGAAGAATAATTTGTAATCGCACCGATTCGTTTTCTATCGGCGGCCAAACGGAATGGTGATCAGTATTCACGTCGGAAGCAACTGTACCGCCGCTGCCTTCAGCGACGACTCCCAACGTGGGCCCGACGAGCGTTGGCCAAAAGCCAGCGGATGCGCGCGAGCCTAAGCCCAATACGGCTAAACCGTGAAGGACTAGCAGAGCTGCTAGCGCACGTCCGCTGAAGCTGGACAACATTCGGAAACCCCTGACCATCCTAAAATTACCCCGTTACCCTTTCGCTTTCAAGTACCGGCGCATATTTCATTGGCCAATAAACATTTTAGTAGCAAATTGCGCACCATGCGAAACCGCCGCACAAGTGAATTCAAAAAACGGCAAATGTGCCTGTTTCTGCGACGCCCTTCTTAGCAGCCTCACAACCATCGCTCGTATTTGACGGCAAGGTGTAATTCCTGGCTTACAGCATCGGTGTAAAGGAGGTTGGCGTTCAGGAATTGAGCGATTCTGAACGCCAATCTTACGATCACTCATGGTCGTTATTTCGCACCGCCGGCTATCGTGCTCCCGACACGGGTTCCGCGTTGGCCGCGGCCAAGCGATTCAGGATCGTGTGGTCAATCAAATCAAATTGCCTCAGCGTATCCCGCCGGGAGTTAAGAGTATTGGCGACATCGACTGCACGGATCGATGTGTGTCGATCGAGCAGTCGGGTCAACCGAGGTTGGCTGTAGCGCATTCCAACATAGGTGCGAAAGCGATTGAGTCGCCGCAAGGGCAATCGCTGTTGACCGGGGTCAAATTCCCACGGGTGAAAGTACAACATGGCTGGGCTTGGCTCGACACCACAATTGGCTTGTCGAATGGCTTGCCGGGTACACCATAGAGGGAACATCCGGAAATAGCCGCCGCCGCCCATTGGGGCATTGATGCCGAGAACGCGCCAAGTAGCCGGTGGCAACTCAAGAAGGCTGTGCCGCTCACCGCGAATCATGAACGGCATACGTGGAGCGGCGGGAACGCCATAACGGTCGTGCCGCACGGGAAAGATCGACGAATCGTAGAGCATCCCTTCTTCGACGAGCACATCGATCGCCCACGGGTTGCCAGACCCGATACTAAAGGTCGGAGCACGATACCCGACGACTGATTCACCCGTCGCCTGTTCGATCGCGTTTTTGCTTTGCCGCACGTCGTCCCGAAATTCATTCCGAGACATTGTCGTGACACGGCGATGGTCCCAGCCGTGACTGGCAACTTCATGTCCAGCCCGGTGAATCGCCCGCACGAGTTCCGGATTGTGTTCGGCGATCTGACCGAGAACAAAAAACGTCGCCGTGGCACCGCGCGCCGCGAGCGCATCGAGAATCCACCGCGTGGCCGGCTCTAACCGTTCGCGGTAGTGCGCCTGAAGCGCCGAACCGATCACCAATCCGGCGGCGGCTTCGATTCGATGGTGCTCTTCGACATCGAAGCTAAGGATGACCTGCACATCCGGTCCTCGCGCGAATCCGGTTCACCGAGTTAGATTTTATACGATGTCACCCTTGGTGTTAATGCCGTCGTAGATGGTGTTGGCCATGTTCCGTTTGGTCGAATCGCCGTTGTACAAAACGCCGTTGACCGACTGGGAGTTCGTGGCCTGGAGGATCTGTAGGATCGTAAGCGTCGTGTTGTTGGCCACGCCGAACGCCGCACCATTGGCACCGACGTTATACGTCTTGGCCCCAGTCCCTGTCGAGTTCACGGTGAAGCCATAGCTTGCCGCCATGGTTCCACCTGCCAGACTGGACTTGGTGACATAGACGGCAAGCGCCGTCGCCAATACCTGGGCCTCCAATTTTTGACCCGTGACGTTGAAGAGCGTTAGGAAATACGCCGCGACCTGGGCGTTAGTCTTGCCGGTCATGTTGTTAACACCACATGCGTTACCGTAAATGTTCGGGAAGGTAGTTGCAAGCCAATTGCCCAGTGCGGTGGCTGTTTGACCGCCGTTGAGGCTCTTGATAAGTGCCTGTCCGTTATTGTTATGCCAGAAGCCAATCGTCGCGGTCATGCCATGGCCAAGTGATGTACTTGCCAACTCACCGAAGTTGTAATTCATCGCTTGCGCATTACAGGTCAACACGATGTTGGAAACCATATCGTTGCCAAGCGTACCGCCCAAACTCCCAACCGAATCTTTTCCGTCAGCGTAGCCTGCGGGCTGCGTCTCGGTGACTTTGTAAGTTCCCGGACGAAGTGTGTCGAAACGGTAATAGCCTGTGCTATCGGTCGTGGTCGTCTTGGTGACCGTTGCGCCAGTCCCATCGACGCCGGACAAGGTCATAGTGACGCCGCCGATGCCAGCGTCGCCCAGATCGATGACGCCGTTGTTGTTGAAGTCCTTATAGACGAAACCATCGATCGATGCAGGTCGATACATTCCACCATCGACCGTAAGATCCGATTGGCCGGATGTCAGACCGACCGCCGCTGTCTTCCCTGTGGTTATGTTGGCGTTGCTGTCCTTGGTCGTATCCGATCCCTGGAATTGCGCCGTGAAGACGTAGCCTGACGGGGCGACAAACTGAATGACATACGTGCCTGGCACCACCGTGAACGAATACAGACCGCTGGCATTAGTCGAAGTAGCTGCCAACACGTTCGTGCCAGTGCTATCCAACAGCTTGACGGTGACTCCGGCAATGGCCGTATCGCCGGTGTCCTGTTTGCCATTGCCGTTGCAATCTTCAAATACATAGTCGCCGAGCGATGCGTTCTTGTAATAACCCGCGTCGACAGTGAGGTTTGATTGACCAGAAGCCAGAGCATAAGTTCCAGTATTGCCAGTCGCTACGATGGCGTCAGAGTCGATGCTATCGTTCGATCCTATGTTGGCGAGTGTCCGAATGTAGCCGTAGCTGGACAGGTCTTGGAATTGGACGGAGTACGTGCCTGCGATCAAGTTACTGAACAGGTATTTGCCAGTGGCGTCGGTCATGGTGGTACCGACCACGCTGTTCGCGGCGTTAAGCAAATTAACCGTGACATATGCAATGCCGGGTTCGCCGGAGTCCTGCAAACCGTTGGCATTCAGGTCATGCCACACAAAGTCGCCGAGCGATGCGCTCCTGTAATAACCCGCATCGACCGTGAGGTTTGTTTGACCGGCAGCCAGAGCATAAGTTCCTGTCTTGCCCGTCGCTGTGATGGCGTCAGAGTCGATGCTATCATTCGACCCTATGTTGGCGAGTGTCCGAATGTAGCCGTAGCTGGACAGGTCTTGGAACTGGACCGAGTACGTGCCTGGGATCAAGTTAGTGAACAGGTATTTGCCATTGGCGTCGGTCATGGTGGTGCCGACCACGGTGTTCGCGGCGTTAAGAAGACTAGCAGTGACGTAGGCAATGCCGGGTTCGCCGGAATCCTGCAAACCGTTGGCATTCAGGTCATGCCACACAAAGTCGCCGAGAGAGGCCGGCCCGGCGGCGGGTGGAATGATACATAGTGTTTGAATCTTGAAGTAGTCTTCCGGAGTCGTATCGGTGGTATCGGCTGCGACCACGACGACGTTGCCCACGAATCCACCGGCGTTAAGATCGGCCGTCCTGGTCGTGGTCAGATCGGTCAAGTTCACTTCCGTGAAGCCCATCGCCGCCAGCATCGAATCGCTTAGCGTTTGATGGTTGTTGAAAGCGTTGGAGAAATTGCCAATCCACAGTTGCAGATCGCTGTCGCCGACGACATAGCCGAGGAAGGCTTCGTCTAACAATACATTGTTGTTGAACTCAAACAGAACGTAGTTGTCACGGCCGCCCGTGTTATCGACGGTGTGCGTGTTGTTGGCACCTGTACCCTCGCTCGTGTCCGTGACACCGAGTCCGCCACCGTAACTTCCGAGGTAGGCGGTAGCCCAAGCGCCTGTCGCACGGTCGCGGCTGAAGCCGCTGACATTCACCGACACGCCGGCGCCATTGAAGTTGCGAATATTGCCCACAGTGCCGGATGTCGAAGTGCCGCCGCTGAAGTCGATGGGAACGCAATTGTGCACCAGTCCGGCATCGACCGTGAGATTGGTCTGGCCTGCAGCGAGCGTGTAGGTGCCCGTCTTGCCAGTGGCCGTGTTGGCGTCGCTATCTTTGGCGTCGTCGGCTCCTTGATTGGCAGGGCTGAATGATAAACCGCTTGGCGCGAAGAATTGCACCGAGTATGTACCTGGGATCAAATTATTGAACAGATACTTGCCATTCGCATCGGTCGTTGTGGTACCGACAACAGTATTCGACGCATTCAAGAGCTTAACAGTTACATTGGCGATGCCAGCTTCGCCAGAGTCTTGGATACCATTGCTATTGTCATCGTCCCACACGAAGTCGCCGAGAGCAGCCGGTCCGGCGGCGGGCGGGATAATGCAGAGCGATTGGATCTAGAAGTAGTCTTCCGGGGACGTGTCCGTGGTATCGGCGGCGATCACGATCACGTTTCCAATAAACCCG
This sequence comes from Gemmataceae bacterium, assembly GCA_031362705.1. Classification (GTDB taxonomy): domain Bacteria; phylum Planctomycetota; class Planctomycetia; order Gemmatales; family Gemmataceae; genus JAIBBI01. The sequence continues at coordinate 6,173 of JANLTA010000769.1, forward strand.
CTGGCGTTCAGATCCGCCGTCCGGGTTGTCGT
>JANLTA010000825.1:0-3190 GCA_031362705.1 Gemmataceae bacterium
GGCAAGGGTTGGATCTTTACGCCAGTGTGCGACCCGTCAAGACACTGCCCGGCGTGAAGGTGCCTTTTTCCGGGGTTGATCTGGTCGTGGTGCGTGAGAACACCGAAGGCTTGTACGCCGGCATGGAGCACACGCCAGTACCAGGTGTTGTCGAAAGTCTGCGAATCATCACGCGCCCCGCGGCCGAGCGCATTGTCCGGTATGCCTTCGAGTTGGCGCGGCACATGGGCCGTCGCTGCGTGACCTTTTGCCACAAAGCCGACGTGTTACGGCTGTCGGATGGGTTGTTTCTTCAATGTGCGCGACAAGTGGCCGATGAGTTTCCCTTTATCGAGTTTGAAGAGCGGCGCATCGATAACTTGTGCATGGAACTTGTTCTCAATCCTTCGCTCTTCGATGTCATGGTGATGGAGAATCTTTTCGGCGACGTAATCAGCGATCTGGCTGCTGGGCTGGTGGGCGGTTTAGGCCTGGTTCCGGGCGCCAATATCGGCACGCGCCATGCCGTGTTCGAGGCGGTTCACGGCAGCGCGCCGGACATCGCAGGAAAAGGCTTGGCGAATCCGATGGCGTTGATCCGTTCGGCGGCGATGATGTTGGATCACATTGGCAAAGGCAAGGCGGCGCAGAGTATCGAAGCATCGATCCGGCTCACGCTGGAACGCGCCGAAGGATTGACGCCCGACTTGGGCGGCACTGGAAGCACGCGGACAATTACCGACGCGATCATTCGTAACCTGGAGCGTGTGTGATGGGCAAAACCGTCGTCATGATCCAGGGTGGGGGCATCGGGCTGGACCAGGAGTTGGCCACCCGCCGTGTCGTCACTGCACTCGGCGTGCCGATTGATTGGCAGGTATTTCCCGCGGGCCTGGCCGCCAGTCAGAAGAACTTGCCGCCGCTATCGACGGAGATGTTCGATGCGGTCAAAGCGGCCGGCATCGCGCTGAAGACCAAGTTGCTGCACGCACCCGGCGGCGGTGACGAAAACCTCAACATTCATTTTCGCAATGACCTTGGGTTGTTTGCTTCGGTCAGGCCCATCCACAACTTCGCCGGGTTGCCGGGCAGATTCCCGGGTCTCGACTTTATTCTCGTCCGGGAGATCACTGAAGACTTGTACTCGGCCATCGAACACGAGATCGTTCCGGGTGTCGTGCAGAGTATCAAGATTGTCACGGAAAAGGCATGCGTCCGCTTCTTCGAGTTCACCTTCAAACTGGCAGAAGAGGAAGGTCGCAAGTCCGTTCATTGCATTCATAAGGCCAATATTCTCAAGAAAGCCGACGGCTTGTTTCTCGATTGCTTCCGCCGGACGGCGGCCAAGCACCCCAGCATCGTGGCTAAGGAGTTGATCGTCGATAATGCCTGTATGCAACTGGTCAGCAGGCCGCAGCAATTTGACGTGCTGTGCGCGGGCAACCTCTATGGCGACTTGCTCAGCGACTTGGGCGCCGGCCTGATCGGCGGGATCAGCGCCACGGCAGCCATCAGTCATAGCGAAAGCGGCGTCCGTGTTTACGAAGCCATACACGGCGGGTTACGTGAATGGATCGGCGAGGATCGCGCCAGCCCTTTGCCGTTGCTGACGCCGACCATGCACATGCTGAATGACCTGGGCCATAGTGCCGAGGCCAAGAAGTTGCGCTTCGCCGTCGAAGCCGTGTTGGTCGAAGGCCGCGTACGCACCATGGATCTCGGCGGCCAGGATACCACCACGGCAATGACCGATGCCATTATCGCCCAGATCAATAAGTAGCGACATGTCCGCACGTCCGCGAATTGCAATCACGATGGGTGACCCGGCCGGTATCGGACCGGAGTTGTGCTTGCATCTCTTGAACGACGGCATCATCTACGGCGACCTGCCGCACCTGAATCGCATCGCGGCACTACTTCATCTGCCTCCCGTGCCGGCCGATCGCGTCAAACAAGTCGGCGTACTTAGCAAAGTGGAGTGCGGCACAGTTTCCGCAGCTTGTGGCCAGGCTTCGTTTCAATACGTGGAAGCCGCAATTCAAGATGCGCTCGCCGGGCGGGTCGATGCCATTTGTACCATGCCCATCAATAAGGAATCCTGGCACGCTGCCGGCATCGCGTATCCGGGCCATACGGAACTGCTCGTGGATCGGACTGGCGTCCAAACTCATTGCATGATGCTAACATCCGATGCGATTACCGCGAGCCTTGTTACAGTCCACGTTGGCTACGCCGAGGTTGCGAAGCTCCTGACTATCGAGAAGATTCTTGAAACCATCGAGTTGACCGCGACGACCATGAGGCGACTGCGCAATCGTGAGCCTCGACTGGTCGTTTGTGGATTGAATCCACATGCCGGTGAAGGCGGCCTGTTCGGTCAAGGTGAAGAGGAGCGAATCATCGCGCCGGCAATTGAGCAGGCCCGGCAGCGCGGGTATATCGTCGATGGTCCGTTGCCACCGGACACGGCGTTTGTTCCGGCGCGCCGCCAAACGACAGACGCATATATCTGTATGTATCACGATCAGGGCCTGATACCGTTGAAGGCATTGGCCTTCGACTCAGCCGTGAACGTGACGCTTGGCTTGCCGATCGTCCGAGCATCACCCGACCACGGCACCGCCTTCGATATCGCCTGGCAGGGCAAAGCCGACATTTTCAGCGCCCGCGCCGCTGTGGCGATGGCTATCCGACTTTGTGGCTGATTCTTAGGCCGAATCGCATACGCACCGCCCATCCCGGGGGTTGTCCAGGATGACTCTGGTCCTTGACATTACTCGTTGTGCCCACTAGACTTGCACGCACGACCCTTATCTGGCAGGGCCGGCCAATCCATGCGTTTTTGGGGTGCGGCGATGACAAAAAAAGAAATCGTCCGAGTGATCTCCGAGCGGGCCAACCTTACCCAGCTTCAGACGAAAGATATCGTCCAATGGACGTTTGATGCGATCATCGACACGCTGTTGACCGAAGGCCGGATCGAGCTACGTAACTTCGGTGTTTTTGAAGTGAAACGGCGCAAGGCGCGCAAGGCCCGCAACCCCCGGACGGGTACGAAAGTCGAAGTGGAAGCCAAAAATGTAGTCACTTTTCAGCCGGGCAAGGAGATGGAAGAGCGGGTCCGCCGGATGCAGGTGAAGGCCACCGAACCGACGCGAACTCCCAAAACGCCGATGAAGGTTGCCGCCTCAACACCTCCCGTTAGCCCCAC
>JANLTA010000900.1:0-8330 GCA_031362705.1 Gemmataceae bacterium
GTCAAAGCCAAGCCCGGCTACTTCAACGCGGATTGATGGCGCGTGAACCTTTCGCCATCTTCCAAGTGGTTGACCCTCTTCGCCGCCTTGCTCGGCTGGTCGTTTGACGGCATCGAGATGGGCGTGTTTCCGCTGATCGCCCGGCCAGCATTGCGCGAACTGCTTGGCAGCGATATCGATGAAGAGACGATCCGCCAATGGAATGGCATCTTCGCAGCAGCGTTTCTATTGGGTGCCGCGCTAGGCGGTGTACTATTCGGCCGGCTCGGCGACCGCATCGGCCGGGTGCGGGCGTTGTCATTGTCGGTGTTGGTGTACGCGTTACTGACCGGCATTTCCGCTTTCGCGCAGTCACCGATTCAACTGGCATCGCTGCGCTTTCTCGCCGCCATTGGCATGGGTGGCGAGTGGGCGCTGGGCGTAGCACTGGTCGTCGAGACATGGCCCGAACGGGCGCGACCGTGGCTCGCCGGCTGCATCGCGGCGGCCGTGAATGTCGGCTATGTGGCCATCGCATTGCTTGCCCAAACCATTGAGCCAACGAGTCATTGGCGCTGGCTGCTCGGTATTTGCGTCGTGCCGGCGCTCTTGGCGTTTGTCGTGCGGGCATTTGTGCCCGAGTCCGAGCCGTGGCGGAAGTCGATTGCTGGTTCGCAACAATCCAATTGGCGTGAACTGTTGTTACCAAAGTGGCGTCGCCGTTTGATGGTCGGTACGACAGCCGGTGCCGTATTGATGCTGGCCGTGTGGGGTGGCGTGCAATTCACGCAACTGTGGGCCGCCCAGCTTGCTGGCGGCGCTGCCGCAGCCGATGTGCAACTGATCTCGGCCGCCAGTGCGGCAATCGGCGCTGTCGTTAGCCCCTTGTTATTGGTGCATCGATCCCGTCGATTTGGTTGGATGCTGGTTTGCGCGCTGGCATTGTTGGTCGCCGAGGCGTTTTTCCTGACCCAACAGCAGTTCGGAGCGACCTTCTTCGTCGGTGTTGCCGCACTGGGTGCTGTCACCGGTGCGGTGACCGGGTGGCTCACGCTCTATCTGCCCGAGCTGTTTCCCCCACGCTTGCGCGCCACCGGAATAGGCACGTGCTATAATGCTGGCCGGGTACTTGCCGCCGTCGGCGTCATGCTCACCACCGGCCCGCTCGACGTTCGCGGCAACTACCCGCAGGCGTGTGCCATCGTGTCGCTGGTGTATGTATTCGGCTTGGCAATCGCGCCGTGGATCGTTGAACCGACTGCAGTTGATTAACTCAACACTTCTCGAAACCGGCGATCACGAAACGCAAACGTTTCTGTCAACTCACGGCGTATTTTCGACTCCGTCCAGTACCAACCCAACAGCCCACGGGGCGGTGCGAATTCGATGCGGTCGCTCATTCGGCAACCGGTCGCGGTCGCTACGACGCGATGGGTATGGTTAAACACCGGAAACGGCCCCTGCAACATGATGTCAGTAAAGCCGACACCTTCTTCGAACCAGGTCACTTCGCTGACGATTTTTCGCGACAGACCGTATTTGTATATGATGGCCGTGAACCGCGTGCCCATTTGCAGCCGCGGCGGAGCATCGACGATCTCAAACCGCGGCGACGCCGGCATCACCTGCGACATATTGCGGACGTTGACGAGGAACTGGAACACGCGCTGCGCGTCGGCTAACAACTCGGTGGAGTTCTCAAACACGGCCATAGGGTGTCGTTGTATGGGTTTGATAAAACAGCCTGATGCCGCCGACCCCCGATGCGTTTCGTGATTGTGTGATATTGACTGGCCCCACCGGGTCCGGCAAATCCACGCTGGCACTGCAACTTGCCGAACAGATCAGTGCCGAGATCATCGCGGCGGATTCGATGACGCTGTACCGTGGCATGGATATCGGCACCGCAAAACCGACTGCGACCGAGCGCGAGCGTGTGCGGCATCATCTTCTGGACGTGCTTGATCCATCCGAGTCCGCGAGTGTCGCATGGTGGTTGGAACAGGCGGCCGCGTGCGTCGCCGACATTCGCGCTCGGGGAAAGACGCCGCTGATCGTTGGCGGCACGCCGCTATATCTCAAGGCGATGCTGTTCGGCATCTTCGGCAGCCCACCTGCAGATGCGACATTGCGGCAACGATTGGAAGAAGAAGCCGAGCGCGATGGGTTTGAGAAGTTGCATTCCAGGTTGCAAGTGGTGGACCCCACGACTGCACACCGACTACACGTTAATGACATTCGTCGGGTAGTTCGCGCATTAGAGGTGTTCGAACTGACGGGCCAACCCATCAGTTCCTTCCAGACGCAATGGACCAAACCAGTTTCCACTGACCACTTGTATTGCCTCGATCTGCCGCGTGACGAGCTGTATTCAAGGATCGATCGGCGCGTCGAGTCAATGATTGCAGCCGGGTGGATGGAAGAGGTGCGGTTATTACGACAAAACGTGTTGAGCCGCGTAGCCGCGCGGGCGCTCGGGTACAACGAATTGAGTCAGGTATTGGATGGTAAACTGCCGTTACAAGAGGCGGTCGCATTGATTCAACAGGGTTCACGGCAATTCGCCAAGCGTCAACTCACGTGGTTTCGCAATTGGCCCGGTTTGAAGTGGGTGCGACCCGAATTGACATTGCTGGTCGAAGCGTTGACAATAGAAGTGGACGAGGCTGGCTGACTCCCGAGGCGGACAATGAAAACGATCACTTTTCAGGTGATTGAAGGCGTGGACAAGGGCCGGGTGTACCGCGATCTGGCGGTGCCCGTGTCGATTGGCCGCGAGGAAGGCAACGGCATGCGTCTCAACGATGAGCGCATCAGCCGCTTTCATTGCAAAGTGCAATACGACGGCGACGACGTCATCATCACCGACTTGGAAAGCACCAACGGCACCCGCATCAATGGCGACCCGGTGCAGATTCGCCGACTTCTTCCCGGCGACCGCGTCGGTGTCGGCCGCTCGGTCCTCGTCTTCGGCAACTCCGATGAAATCAAAGCCCGCGTCGCTCGGCTTCGCACAAGTAATCGCCCGGCACTCGTGCAGGATTCCATCACGGTGCCCGAGTCGGCAGCGGTCACCGACCCGGCCGCCGTCTTGCTCGACCCGCACGAAGCGCCGCTCGCCGACAAATTCTGGGCCAATGTGCAACATCCGCCGGCCGTGCCCAAACGCCTGAGCGCCGCTCAAGCCGCCCGCCTCACCGAGGTGCTCGATTTCATGCACCGCGGCCTGGCCGCCGCCGCCGAGGGCATCCGAATCGGCACCCCCGGCGAACAGGTCACGTTGCAACTTTCCGACTGGCTGAAGATCCAAGCCGTGCAAACGTTGCTGGCCTTCTACTCGCGCAGTATCGGCGAACCGAACAACGAAGAGAGTGAATAAGTTTGTGTGTATCGTGACATTCCTCGCCGATATTTCCACCACGGTGTAAGTTGTCCGGATGTTCCGGGCGCTGCGCATCTTTTATGATCGACGCTTCTTTGCCGCAGTTATCTATGTCGCGCTGGCTCTTTTGCTATCCATTTTGTTGGAACCACGGCCGCGATTTCAGTTATCGGATGAAGAGCGACGATCATCGATAACCTTCACGCCCGACGGTCGCTGGTTCATCACGGCAGTCCACCAAGCGACGACCAAGAACGACGAGTCCATTACCACCTCGTCGGTTCGCTTGCGCGATCTCGCCACCGGCGACGCACTCCGCGAGTTGGGAACGATCGGCGGAGCGACGCCGAAAATATCCGTCAGTCCCGATTCGACGTTTGTCGCGGCAAGTAACGATGAAGAGGTTATCGTCTGGCAAACTGTGGACGGGAAAGTACGCCATCAACGGAAGATTCCCGGCCCTGTGGATGTGATGCGATTCGAACCTTTAATTCTGGCCGTTTGCCAGCAACGCGATCCGGAATCGCAACAACGTGAGATTGTCCACCTCAACGAGGATCGAAAGAACATCCCGATTGCACCCGCGACACTTAACGACGGCGTTTCGGTGATATTGAGTCAAGACGGAAGCAAATGTGCGATTTGGGGTTATCAAGAAGAACAAACTGTCGTCAGTGTTTGGTCGCTGACTGACGGCCGCCTGATTTGTCAACGCGCAACAGGACCTAAGACAGCGGTTGCAGCCCTTTGTTTTGCCGCGGACGGCAATTCCGTGTTTTGGATAAAGAACGGCAAGGGAGGTACGGCACCAAGCATCGTCGATAGCCAGTTGTTTCGCATGTTTCTTGACGATTCAGGCCGGGACATGGGATATGCTTTTCCGCCCGTGACATACCGAGGTGTTAGTTATCCACAATGGTTCGAGTCGGTCAGAACTTATTGCACAATGACACCCGACAACAAATATTTCATCATCAATGGCTGGCATGCCGCATTTACATTTGATGTCGAGTCAATGACACCGACTGATTCGGTAATGGGTGGATTCCTGGCACCCGATGGCAAGTACTTTGCGATGAGACGGAATGTGAGTCCGACTTGGCCAAACACGTGGCAGCTGGTGATACGTGATTTGTCGTGGGGAAGTGAGACAGCACCCCGCACGTTGAAACAGGATGGAGAAGAATCTGCTGAGATGACCCAATGGACGCCGGACAGTCGCTACGCGGTTCTCAAGTACCAAAGCAACAACGGCATGTTCCGATGGCTCAAGACATTCTTGAAGAAGCTGAGTATTAACCTGAATCTTAACGGCATGACGACGCACGAAATCCAACTCGTCAACCCACGGTCGGGCAGAGTGGATTCATCAATCAAGTGTGAAGATCCCAAATCGCTGCATTTCGCCCCCGATGGTCTGTCGTGCATCCTCGACGGCTACGTCTACGACGTTCCCTTCCGCAAGCCCTGGTGGGCGATTTTGGGGTTGCCGGCGGTGTTGGCATTGGTGGTGTGGCGGCCGTATGGTAAGGAAAAGAATCGAACCACGAAAAACACGAACGACACGAAAGAAGGCCAGCGAGCTTGAATTCACTTTCGTGTATTTCGTGTTTTTCGTGGTAAAAGAACGCCGCTCACACGCGCCAGATGCTGGCACCCCAGCTTAGACCGCCACCGACGGCAGCGAATAATATGTTGGTGCCGGGGCGGACGCGGCCGAGTCGCCGCTGGGCGTCGAACAATACACCGAGGCTGCCGCCGCTGGTGTTGCCGGTCGTCTCAATCACTGTTGGACACTTTTCTTCCGATAGATCCAGTTGCAGGCGCACGCTGTTGATGATGCGCAGGTTCGATTGATGCAACAGCACCAGGTCAATGTCGTCCATGGTCATGCCGGCCGCGGTCAGCGTCTCCGGAATCATGTGGACGAGGGTCATCACGGCAAAGCGAAACACGGCCATGCCGTTCATGGTGAGCAGGTTGTAGCGCTCGGGTTGCGGAGTGTTTTCCGGAAGATCGTCGATACATCGCGGGTGGTACACCGCTGCCCATTGGCCGCCGTCGGAATGCAGTTGTTGGATCACGCAACCTTTGGTCGAATCCTGCGCACGACTTACGATGGTCGCCGCCGCCGCGTCGCCGAACAGGCAGGCCATTTTCGGATCATCCTGATCGATGATCGGGTTCAGCACATCGGCCCCGACCACCATGACATGGTCGTACGTCCCCGCGCGAATGCCATCAGCAGCCAGGTGCATCGCGGCCAGCCAGCCTGTGCAGGCCGAGGTGAGGTCGAACGCGCCGCACGGGGTGGCACCAATGTTATCGACCAGTCGATGCGCGGTGGCGGGGCAAGTCATCTCCGGCGTCATCGTCGCGCAAATGACCAATCCCAGATCACGCGGCGAAACACTGGCATCCACCAACGCGGCCTTGGCAGCGGCGGTGGCCAAATCCAGCGTGCGCACCCCCGGGGCGGCATAGCGCCGCGAACGCACTCCCGTGCGGTCGGCCGACCAACCATCGGGCAGCTTCAACCGCCGTTCCAGCGTTTCGCTCTCCACCAGCACCGACCCGAAGGCCGAGCCGGTGCCGCGAATCGCACAACCATGTCCCGCCGACACCATCCGCACGCGCTCCAGACACAACCGGCCGCAACCGATACCATTCTGTTGTACGGACGAACTTCGTTCACGAACCCACGAACTGTTCCATGAAAATTGGTCTCGTCGGATTTGCTGGCTCGGGCAAGAGCACCGTCTTTCAATGGCTGACGGGCGTCGCACCGGATCAGGCCAAGGTGCAACAGGGCCAAACCGGAATGGTTAAGGTGCCCGACGACCGCGTGGACAAATTATCAGCAGTATTCAAACCCAAGAAAACGACGTTTGCCGAGGTGGCCTTCCTCGACACACCTGGACTCGATCTGAGCGAGCGCCGCGATAACCCGCGCCGGCTCGGCATTCTGCGCGAAGCCAACGGCTTGCTCGTCGTGCTGAATGGCTATGCCGGTGGCGACCCGGCCATCGAGTTGGAACGCTTCCGCGAGGAAACGGCGTTCGCCGACTTGGAAATCGTGACCGGACGCATTGAGAAGCTGACCGCCAACTTGAAGAAGCCGCGCCCGGCCAAAGAAAAGGAAATCGATGAAGCGGAGCAAAACGTATTGATGCGGATCAAAGATGCGCTGGAGGGTGGCACGCCGGCACATTTGGTCGAGTTGAAACCCGAAGAAGAAAAGGCGATTCGCTCGTTTCAGTTGCTCACTCTCAAACCCGAGTTGGCATTCGTCAATCAAGGCGAAGCCGGCATGAAGATTCCGGAGCGACTCAAGCAACTGTCGCCGAAGGCTCTGGCGGCTCCGGTGAAATTGGAACTAGAGCTTGCCGAGTTGTCACCCGAAGACCGCGCCACCTTCGCCGCCGACTTAGGTGTGACTGGTTCGCAGCGCGACGAAATCGTGCGCGATATTTTCGCCGCGATGAATCGCATCGTGTTCCTCACGTGCGGCGAAGATGAGTGCCGGGCCTGGCCCATTGACAAAGGCTGCGACGCCGTCACCGGTGCCGGCGCGATTCACACGGACTTGTCCAAGCGTTTCGTCCGCGCTGAGGTGGTGAGTTTCGCCGACTTCATGACCGCCGGCTCGATGAAGGAAGCCAAAGCCAAAGGCACCTACCGCCTCGAAGGCAAAACCTACATCGTCCAAGACGGCGACATTATGCACATTTTGGCCAGCAGTTAAACGTAGCCGCATTCGACATAACGTAGCCTCATTCGCCAGAATGCGGCGGCTGGCCCAGCATCGCGTCTCTTGCCGTGTTCTGGTGAATACGGCTACGAACTGAATCGCGCCGCTTCTCCGCGCCTTATTACTATCAGAGCCATGACTGACCGCGGCATATCCCGGTTGTTGGATTATCTGCGCCGGCAAGCGCCGCCGAGTGCGGACCTGGTGCCGGACGGCGTGCTGCTCGGCAAGTATGCCGATGCGCGGGACGAACCGGCGTTTGAGTTGCTGGTCCGGCGGCATGGACCGCTGGTCTGGTCGGCCGTACGGCGGATATTACGTGACGAACACGCGTGCGAAGATGCACTGCAAGCAACGTTCCTGGCGCTGGCCCGAAAAGCCAACTCGTTGCGCGGTTCCACGTCGGTTGCCGGCTGGTTGTACCGCGTAGCCGTGCGCATCGCGTTGCGGGCACGGCCCAAAGTGCGGCCAATGTTGCCGATGCCTGAGGCGGACGGTGACCCGGCAATTGCACTCGAACGAAGTGAACTGATTGCTGTCGTCGATGAAGAAGTGAATCGCCTGCCGGAGCGGCTGCGCGCGGCCGTCGTGCTGTGTTGCTTCAGTGGACATAGCACTGAAGAGGCCGCCCAACGCTTGGGCTGCCCGCGCGGCACGATCCTGTCGCGCTTATCGACCGCCCGCGAGAAACTTCGGCAGCAGTTGACGAGACGCGGCTTCGAGGCCGCATCCGTCGGTCCACTGCTAGCCGAATGCGGCCCCGCGCCGCTGACATCGTCCTTGATCGCCCTCGCCCTCCGCGCCGCCGGCCCGGCAGCAGCTCTTAGCCCGTTCGCCATCACCCTCGCTCAAGGAGCATTGACCGCCATGTTGATGACCAAAGCGAAGATCACAGCAATAGCGTTAATTGCCGTCGCCGGCCTCGGTGTCGGGGCAACCCATTGGGCTGGAGCCGTCGCGGGTGATCCACCGCCTACGAAGGAAAAGCCCGTCGCAGCAAAATCGCAAGACGCCAAGCCCGAGAATATGGACCGGGAAGCACGCTTGAGCGAAGTCGAAGCCAGAGTCACGAGCTTGATGCGCTTGGCTGAGAAGGATCGACAGCAGCAGGTTGCGGGACTTCGAGATGCGCAAGACCGTTTGGCGAAGGCCGAAGAACATTTCTGGCAGGTCATGGCCAAAGAGCAGGAGACGCGGCAAAGACTTCTAGAGGAACTG
>JANLTA010000919.1:0-3377 GCA_031362705.1 Gemmataceae bacterium
GTTTTGGGTTTGCTGCTTCTCATCACTGCCGTGCTGAAAATGTCCGGCGGGTCGGGTGACATCATGCGGACGGCACTGCCGTTCGTGTCGCCTCGCCTGTATTCCGCCGGCGTATTGTTCGAGGCCGTGTTGGGATTGTGGCTGCTCGTAGGCGTCGCGCCGGCGTGGTCGTGGCTCACTTCGATAGGGTTCTTCACGCTGCTGGCCGGGTTGAGTTGCCGGCTCGGCATCATGGGTCAAACGAGTTGCGGTTGCGCGGGCAATCTCACAATTAGCCCGTGGTGGGCCTTCGCCGCTGATGTAATTGCCGTATTGGCGCTGTTGCGTTTTCGACCGAAGTCAATTGCCAATGGAATTCGCGCCGGCCTACCAACTGCCGCTTGCGGCTTAGCCCTCGCCGCCAGTGCGTTCGCCATATTCACCTGGCAACACGGTTCCGCAAATGCCGCCATCGCCCACCTTCGCGGCGAAACAATTGTTGTTGAACCGAGTGTCGTCGATCTCGGCAGCGGCCCGCGCGGTCAGTTCCAGACGTTTACATTGAACATCACCAATTACAGCGACAAACCAGTAAGAATCGTCGGCGGCACCAGCGATTGCAGTTGCGTCAGCACCGACGACTTGCCCGTGAGTATCGAACCAAAACAAACCAGCACGATCAGCGTCCGAGTGAAATTCACCGGCAGCCCCGGCGAGTTCCGCCGGAAGTTCGTGCTGTATTGCGACGAGGAGAGATTGAAGGTGATGCCGGTGGCGGCGACGGGCAGAGTGACGGAGTAAGCGAAGCGAACAACAGAGCCGGAAGCGTAAGCGACGGAGATAGTGGCTTGCAGGTAATGAGGTGCCGACGCCAAGCGAACGCACTCTTCCGTCGCTTACGCTTCCGGCTCTGAAATGAATCATGAATCATTCGCACGCGGTTGGTCTGCGAACCGCGTGCGATACCCACACTCGCAGACGGGGGAACGGAATCATGAAAGCGAAACTGATCGATACCTTCCTTGGCGGCTGCGTGATCGCGCTGCTCATGATGGCGCTGGTGGCGGTGCCGGCGTGGGCGGATGATGACGGCGAAGATTTGTCTGCGGGAAGATGTGCGGCAGATGCAGGAAGGACATGTCTCCGTGACCCAGTGGATAAGGCTACATGTGTAGCTCCAGACTCGATCTGCAACACTGCACAGCAGTGTCTTTGCTTCAGAGCTTTAGTACGATGCAACTGCTATTCGTACGTCATTGTTTGATGATTCGTAAGGCAAGAAACAGAAGACCAATCCTGCCGATTGTAACATCATCACGCAAACCATTTTGTTACGCTCGGCAGGTTTCACTTGGAATCGAAAGTCGCAACATGGCTAATAATCGACGTTACAGGTGGCAGGTTGTTTCCTGCGCAAGTCTCTTTGGATGTCTATTTGTTCTGGTAGGGGGCCTTTCCGCCGTTTCAAAAACCATATCGCACGCTGAGAACACAAGACAACAATTGCTCGAAACATATCGTCCATTCTACCAACGCATCAAAGATCGCTACGACAACATTCACATTGAGGCCAGTTTGTCAGGCAATACGATCCAAAATCGCTTTAAACGCGATCAAATTCACATTCGCTACCGGGCATCACAATTGTCCTATCGAATTGACGTCATGGTCGATGGCCATTTATCGCGCACGAACATCAACACACCTGAATATAGGTTTGCGGTAAAACCGCATGACACCGAAACCGGCAAATTTGTCACCGACAGCGTCAATGCTATGTCATATGATCAGATGCTGGCCCAGAATCGTGCTGGACTGAGTAGTCTTGCTTTTGCGCCGCACTGTTTACTAAACCATTCAGTTCTCGATTACCTGTCGTCGGAGAAGACGACGATCCAACAAATAAGCCATGAGGTTGCCGACGGCAAGCGAAAGTGCCGGGTTATTACGGAGTATCTCATTGACGACGAAGAAGGGCAAACCAAACTCCCGGTCAGCTTTTGGTTACTTGAAGATCGCTGCTGGGTCGTCGAGAAAATTGTCACCAGCCTTGAAGATACAACATTGATGGAGTATGGCGATGATTGGAAAGGCGTACCAAAGATCCAGTCAGTGACAAATTGGCGTCCAAATAACTCCTCCCTGGAAAAGCCAAGGATGAGAGCTACAGTTTCACGGATGTCCGACCTAGTGGATGGAACGTCAATTTTCGGGGGAGCGGAATTTGGATTGCCGGAAATGAAGCCGCCAAATCGTTCGATCGGTGTTGGTTGGCCGTTCCTTTCCTTGATCGCTGCCCTGGCACTCATTGTTATCTTGTGGATTATCCATCGCAAAAACCGTCAACCTACTCTCTAGCTGCGCCGAAGACATGTGGCGACGTGTGTTGCTTCAAATGGTGGTGTCTAGCGTCAATTCTCCAAGTGTAGAATTGAAGAGATGCTTCGCCGCGCGGAAAGCGCGCTCCGCGTTCACCCTCCTCGAACTCCTCGTGGTGATCGGCATCATTTCGCTATTGATGGGTCTGCTCATTCCGGCCATCCAAAAAGTCCGCGCCGCTGGACTCCGCCTCAAATGCACCAATCAGCTTCGTCAACTCGGCGTCGGCCTAATGGCACATGATACAGAGCGCGGCTCATTGCCGATGGGTGTGGTGCCGATTCAGGCGAAGCATGAGTTACCTTACATGACCTGGCTGACGCGGATTACGCCTTACATCGAGCAGGACAAGTTGTGGCAAACGGCGCTCACGGATTATCGGGCACAGCGGAATCCGTTTCGGCCGACTGCTCATTCGGGACTGGCTACGCCAGTCAATGCCTTCGTGTGCCCATCGGATCCCCGTGGCCCAGGCCCATTCAACACGTATCGTAATCGCATTGTCGGCGTCAGCAGTTACATTGGCGTGTTGGGTACCGAGCATGGCAAGACGGATGGCGTGTTGTACAAGGCGTCTAATACGCGCATGGGCGACATTAGCGACGGCACTTCGCATACGCTGCTGGTCGGCGAGCGGCCGGCGGCGGGGGATTATTGGTATGGTTGGTGGTACGCCGGCGTCGGCATGGAAGGCACCGGCTCGCCGGATAGTTTGCTTGGCGTGCGCGAGGTGAAAACAAGGGCACAATTCACCGATGGCTGCGGGCCGGGGCCTTACAAGTTCACCAATGGCAAAATCAGCGACACCTGCGCGGTGTTTCATTTCTGGAGCCTGCACACCGGCGGCGGCAACTTCCTGATGTGCGATGGCTCGGCGCAGTTTTTGACCTACGACGGCGAAAAGATCATGCCGGCACTGGCGACACGTGGGGGCGGGGAGACAGTGGAATAGGGCGAGCGTCGATGCGTAAGCACGACGTGGAGTCTGTCTGAAGATGAATACCAAAACCACGTCGTGC
>JANLTA010000936.1:0-1757 GCA_031362705.1 Gemmataceae bacterium
TGGAGAAGACCGGCGGCGAAGTCGTCGAACAGGTGATCCGGCCAACGGGTTTGGTGGATCCAGAAGTACGCGTGAAGCCAGCCCGCGGACAAGTTCCGGATCTGGTCGCCGAGATTCAAAAGCGTGTTGGCGCTAAGGAACGCACGCTGGTCACCACGCTGACCAAACGACTCGCGGAGGATTTGTCGAACTACTTCATCGAGATCGGGCTGAAGTGCAAATGGCTGCACTCGGAATTGGACGCCATTGAGCGGATTCAGGTGTTACGGGAACTGCGGGAAGGCGCATTTGACGTCCTGGTCGGCGTCAACCTTTTGCGCGAAGGCCTAGACCTTCCCGAAGTATCGCTGGTGGCCATTCTTGATGCCGACAAGGAGGGCTTCCTGCGGAGTGAAACGAGTCTCGTGCAGACCATTGGTCGTGCCGCCCGCAATGTGAACGCTGAGGTCGTGTTGTACGCCGACAAAGTAACCGACTCGATGCAGCGGGCCATGAACGAGACGACACGCCGGCGCGTGTTGCAGACGGCCTACAACGTCGAACACAACATCACGCCGTTCACGGTTCGGTCGGCGATTCGCAACTCGATCGAAGACGAAATCGAAGCTCATGAGATGGCCCAGGAAGCCGCCGGCATCGCCGACGACGTGGCCACAGCGGAAACGCTGGAAGCGTTGCAGCGCGAGATGTTGGAAGCCGCCGAGAATCTGGAATTCGAGCGAGCCGCACAGCTGCGCGACCAGATTGCAAGGTTCAAAGGCGAAGCCGTCGCCAGCCCCCAGGTGAAGAAAGGCCGGCGCGGCAAGAAGTATTCACGGCGCGGGCCGGCAAAGTAAGATAATAGTGGAATAGAGTATCATATTTGTAACCGGTATTTGAGAGGATCAGGTATCGAAATGTTAAGCAAACTCGTCATGGTAGGGTTTTGTGTGGTCTCGTGGTCGGTCTGCGGCAAAGCAAATGCCGATGAGCCGTTCCTTGGTCGTACCCAAGGTATCGCTCCCCAGAGACGACAGGCGGACCGGCCTTATTCGTTTTCGCCGCCTGGCAATTCGAAGCACGAAATTGCGGGACATCCGCGGCAGCGATTCGATGTCCCCTATCGGGCGTACGCGAGTCAACCAATAGTCCCAAATACGGTAGTTAGATTCAATACAGAACCATTGGACGGAGTATTGATTGACAAGCGTCCACGT
Organism: Gemmataceae bacterium; assembly: GCA_031362705.1. GTDB lineage: Bacteria > Planctomycetota > Planctomycetia > Gemmatales > Gemmataceae > JAIBBI01. The sequence continues at coordinate 1,197 of JANLTA010000936.1, forward strand.
TCGGGTTGGAGAGGATGCTATTGGTACTATCCGTAGTCGGCGATGTAAGTCTGCCCGTCACTCCTTACCGCGGATCGATGCCTTGAGGACGTGCTTGAGGCGGTCTTCGATCTTGCGGTGGGCTTTGTCCACTTCTTTGTCGGTGAGGGTGCGGTCTGCGGCCTGGTAGGTCAGGGCGAAGGCCAGGCTCTTGGTGCCGGCGGGAATGCTGGTGCCACGATAGAAATCGAACACACGCACACCGGCAAGCAGGTCACCACCACCAGCTTGGATCTCCGCAGTGACTTTTTCGGCAGACGTTTCTTCGGGAACAATGACGGCGACATCACGCAGTGCGGCCGGGAATCGTGGTACCGACGTGTATTGAAAGCGATCCGGCACTGAGGCTAGGATGGCGGATAAGTCGAATTCGCCAACCAGAATACAGCGACGGCCTAACTCGAACGCGGCGGCGGCCTTCGGGTGCATCTCGCCAAAGCAACCCACAACGCGGCCATCAAGCAACAACTCCGCTGCTTTGCCCGGGTGTAGGTGAGCCGGTGACGCCGGACGAATGCTGAT
>JANLTA010000464.1:0-1986 GCA_031362705.1 Gemmataceae bacterium
ACAGGCACGCGGCCCGCCCGGCGTAGCTTTGCGACAGGATGGCCGCGGGCATGGGTGCCACCGGCAGCCCAAGCTTGCGGAAACCGCTTGCGAGCATTTCGCCGTGTTTGAAGGTCTTCAGCGGCGGCAGTGGATATGGCCTGCCAGGACCTCGCCACGGCTCCGCGCTCGCGTCACCGGAGATGCCGACTTCGGTCTGCACGCGGTCGTACCAGGGGCGCAGCTCAGCGTAGGTCAACCCCCAATCGAGACCACGTCCGTGCTGACTGTGCATGGTAAAAACATCTGCGGGGATGCGCGGCCAGGTCGCGTAGTGATGGAAGGCGGCGCCACCGACGCCGGAGCCGGTCGAGGCGTTGTGCGCAATACGCTGCTCACCGTCGACGATGACTTGTGCACCCGCCCATTTGTGGCGTCGCGACCAGAGCGAGGAACTCAGCATATCGCCGAGCGATCGTTCGGGGCCCGCTTCGAGGATTACTACACGCTTGCCAACCTGCGACAAACAGTCGGCATACACGCCGCCCGCGGCACCGGCACCAACGATCGCAACATCAACATGTTCGGGTTCTGCCACCTGCGGTTGTGCCTGCGCTACTTGAACGCGTAGCGTAGCTCTGCTCCCCATTCGCGCGGCGCACTGACGCTGGCGAAGGATACGCCAAGGATCGGCGCCACGTCCTGAGCATTGGTGAGATAGAACTCGTCGGTCAGGTTGAGGCCATAGGCCGCGACCGACCAGCGCCCACCCTCGCACTCGTATGTCGCGCGTGCATTGACCAAACCGTAGCTGCCCTGACGGTTGCCGGGCGAGTTCGAGGCTTCGAAGTAGTGTTTGGACCGATAGATGTAGTCGCCGCGCAGCGCCAGCGTACCACCGGCCGGAAGCTGCCAGGTGTATTGCGCGCCGAGGCTGCCGTTGATCTTGGGCGTCAACGGCAGTTGCATGCCGTAATCGACGCCGGAGAGGCGCGTGCCGACATTCAGTTCCTGATAATCGTTCTTGGTGTAGCCAAGACCCGCTTGCAGCTCGAGCGCCGCAGTGGGGTGCGCCAGCAGTTCGAGCTCGGCTCCGCGTACACGTGATTCGGCCGCATTGATTGTTTCGAAGAATCCCGAGGCGCCGAGACCGAGCAGCTGGATGCCTTTGTAGTCGGACTGAAAAACCGCGACGTTCAGGCGTACGCGATCCCCCGCCCACTGCGTCTTGGCACCGATTTCGTAGGTTTCGATGTTCTCCGGATCATAGGGGTTGATCGGCTGAAAGGAACCGTTGGGGCCGGGTGTCGGACGGCCGTTGAAGCCACCGCTCTTGAATCCTTCCTGATAGGAAAAGTAATACAACTGGCTGTCCACCGGCTGGAACTCGATTCCGACCTTCGGCGTTACCTCGCTCCAGGTCTCGTGATAGTCGACCGGCGCGGTGTTGAATGGATTGTTCGCCGACAATGTCGGCAGGATGATCGGCGGCAGACCCGCAAGGTTGAAGACGTTGGCGGTATTGTCGATGAAGAAGTCATAGACCTGGTCCTTCTCCTCCTCGGTCCAGCGCACACCGAGCGACGCCGACCAGTGATCCGTCAGCTTGATCGTCGTGTGTGCGAAAAGCGCCTTTGCCGTCGAATCGAGCTCAAAGGCCTGATTGTTGGTCAGCTTGCGGATGACGCCGGGCGTCGCATACTGCTCGCCGCCCGCAAAATTACAGAACGGCGGCGGACCGAACGGCAGCGGATTGCAGCCATTGTTACCGCCCAGCGAAATGATGTTGACGTGCTCGTTGTGCTCGTCGAAGTAGAACCCGCCAAGCAGCCATGTGAAGCGACCGGTCTCGCCCGTCAACTGCAGCTCCTGACTCCACTGTTTCTGGTCCGTATCGAAGCCGCCCTCATAAAAGGAATAGGGTGAGGAATCGAAGTCGGTAGTGATGAACTGTTTCAGGGTGCGCCAGGAGCTGATCGACTTCAGGTTTGCCCAACCGAGATCCCA
>JANLTA010000994.1:0-6264 GCA_031362705.1 Gemmataceae bacterium
AGCCGCTTTCCGCCCACAAGTCGGACGACGAGAGCGCGACGCCGATGTTTCCCCATATGACCGCGTGGAGATTCTGCTGGACCTGGACCGCGACTATGCGACGTATTACCGCTTTCGCATCGACCAGCGTGGAGCACTCGCCGAGGATTGCTGGGCGGACTCAGCCTGGAACCCACGCTGGTACGTTGCCTTCAAGAGTTCGCCCGGCGGCTACGCTGCCGAAATCGCGATTCACCTGAGCGATCTCACCGTTGAGCCCATCTCGCCCGGGAAAGTCTGGGCGATGAACACAGTTCGCATCGTTCCTGGCAAAGGTGTGCAGGCCGCCGCCATGCCGGCCGATTCGACGCCACGACCCGAAGGCTGCGGCTTGCTCATGTTCGCGGATCCGAGTCAGAAATAGATCTTCAATTACGATTCAATTCTGTGCCTGCATCGCCAGGCCAATTGCGATCAAGCCGACCATTCCCAGCACAATTATCGAGTTGAAGACCAGCCCAATGATGGCGAACAGTTTGTAACGTTGCGACTGCATCAGTCCTGCGATCCCGAGACCTGCGCCGGCAACGGCCAGCAGTATGCCACCGCACACGCCCAACCCCGCGGCGATCGCCCACGGCGATTCCTCGTTGATAATACCCGGGTTCTTGACCTCCGCAATCGATGCCGCTCCGATGATTCCAACTTCGATGAGTCCGACCAAAATCGCAACGATAAACGACGCGATTCCCAAGCCGCTATGTCGCATTGGCTCATGATCGCCGATGTAAGCGTCTTCCGAATATGGCATGGGGCAACCCGTTGTAGGTGTTTGAGAAAGCTACTCCGATTGTCGTTGTCCTAAGCCACTTTTCAAGACTTGGCGCGGGGTTCGCCTGAAAGGAACAATTATTAAACCAAATGGTTGACAGTTGCCGTGACACTGCTATATTAAACCATATGGTTACAGATCGATCTCCGAACCTGAGCCGCGTCTTTCACGCGCTGGCGCATCCGGCACGGCGGGCGATTCTGCGGCAACTGACTGGCCGGGAGCAGAATCTCAGCGAATTATCGGCTCCGCTGCGGATGTCATTTCCCGCAGCTTCCAAGCATGTGCGTGTGCTGGAGCGGGCACGGCTCGTGCGCCGGCGAGTCGTTGGTCGGACACATCTGTGTCGCATCGAAGGCAAGCCATTGGCGGAAGCCAACGACTGGCTCGAAAGCTATCGTCAGGTTTGGGAAGGCAACTTCCAGCGACTGGATGAGTTGCTGAATGAGCTGAAATCTCAAGAAACGAACCGTGGAAACACTTAACACCGAAGGGGAAGGCCGATGATGAACACCTTGGAAGTCACTACACCCACTGATCGCGAAATTGTGATGACGCTGCTCTTCGACGCTCCACGCAAGGTGGTATTCGATGCCATGTCCAAGCCCGAGCTTCTCAAGCGGTGGTTGTTCGGACCGCCGGGCTGGACGATGACGGTGTGCGAAGACGACGGTCGCGAGGGCGGCAAGTTCCGCTGGGCGTGGGCCGGCCCGGACGGCGCGGAAATGGCGATGACCGGCGTCTATCGCGAGGTCGTCCCGCCGGAACGAATCTCACGCACCGAATCGTTTGAGTTCGGTTGTGCCCCACAATCGGGCGAGCAATTGGCAACAATCGAACTCACCGAACAAGGCAACAAGACCGCACTCAAACTCACGGTGCTCTATCCCTCAAAAGAGGCACGCGATGGCGCAATTGCCTCCGGCATGGCCGAAGGCGTCCGCGCCGGTTACGCAAAACTCGACGAACTGCTGGCGCAGAAGTCCTGATATGACCCCGACTGAACTCGCCCGATTCTACTCCATAGGAACCATGTCATGCAGAAGATAACTCCCTTTCTCTGGTACGACGGCAATGCCGAGGAGGCAATGAACTTTTATGTCTCCATCTTCAAGAACTCGAAGGTGGGCAACGTGACCCGGTGTGGTGATCACGGGCCGGGGCCGAAAGGGTCCGTGCTAACGGCGACATTTCAGCTCGAAGGGCAGGAGTTCATGGCTCTCAACGGCGGCCCGATGTACAAGTTCTCGCCGGCTATTTCGTTCTTCGTCAATTGTGAAAATCAAGCCGAAGTCGATGATCTTTGGGAAAGGCTCTCAGCGGGCGGTGCCAAGGTGCAGTGCGGTTGGCTTCAGGACAAATTCGGCGTATCGTGGCAGATCATTCCCACGACACTGGGCAAACTGCTGAACGACCCGGATCCCGTCAAAGCCGGCCGAGTCATGCAGGCCATGATGCAAATGACCAAGATCGAAATCGATAAACTCAAGAAGGCATATGATGGCTGACGTGGAGAAGCAGATGGCCGGGAAGCCTCAATCCATCGACGAGTACCTTGCGGCTTTGAGCGTTGACAAACGTGCGGCGCTCGCGAAACTTCGCGAGGCGATTAAGGCAGTCGCGCCTGAAGCGAAAGAGTGTATCAGCTATGGACTGGCGGCGTTTCGCCTCAATGGAGGGCCGCTTGTCGCTTTCGGCGCGTCGGCGAACCATTGCTCGTTCTATCCAATGAGTTCGACCATCGTGACCGCACACCAGGATGAACTCAAGAATTATGACACGAGTAAGGGGACGATTCGCTTTGCCCCGACGAAGCCTCTGCCGACGGCGCTGGTGCGGAAACTCGTAAAGGCTCGAATAGCGGAAAGTGTAGGGATTAGGGATCGACGCGCTAAGCCGCAAGCGGCTGTCGTGAAGTTTGACCCGGCGGTTGATGATTTCATGCGACAGTTGAAACATCCTTTGAAGAAAGTCGTCGTGACCGTCCGCCAACTGATCCTCAGCGTCAGCCCGGTGATCCAGGAAGGCATCAAGTGGAACTCGCCGAGCTTCCGGACAAACGACTACTTTGCGACCCTGAACTTGCGCAATGATCGCGTATGGCTCATCCTCCACACCGGTGCCAAGGTGAAAGCCAGCGCGACAAAAGGGCTGAAGATTGCCGATCCAATGGGACTGCTGAAGTGGCTGGCCAAGGATCGATGCGTTGTAACGTTGGACGATGCCAAAGACGTCGAAGTCAAGCGAAAGGCATTGCAGTCGATTATTCGCGAGTGGATCAAGAGTTTGTGACAATTGAGAAAGATCATATGCTGCGAAAACAGACCAATCCAGCCGCATCACTTCCGGCTCAAGTCCAAACCGCGCTCTCCTTTTTGAGAACCAAAAGCACTCAGCACGACCGCGACAATTTGAAAAAGTTTGCCATCAACGCGCCCAAGGCGTTTGGCGTTTCCATGGCCAACATGAAGGTATTAGCCAAGCAGCTGGGGAAAAGTCACGAAGTGGCGGCTGCACTTTGGGACACCGGATGGTACGAGGCACGAATGGTGGCGTCGATGGTCGATGAGCCGGCGCGGGTCACGCCGGCACAAATGGACCGCTGGTGCCGCGACTTCGACAACTGGGGCATTTGCGATACCGTGTGCTTTTGTCTATTCGACCGCACGCCCCACGCGTGGATTAAAGTCGAACAATGGAGCAAACGCAAGGAAGAGTTCATCAAGCGCACGGCATTCGCGCTAATATGGAGCCTCACCGCACATGACAAACTCTCTGACGACGCGCGGTTTCTCCACGGCTTGCAAATCATTGAGCGAGCGGCCAACGATGAGCGAAACTTCGTGAAAAAGGCCGTGAATATGGCTCTCCGCGCCATCGGCAAACGTAATGCCGCACTTCACATCGCTGCCGTGGCAACGGCTCAGCGCCTAGCCGCTTCGAACAATGCTACGGCGAAATGGGTAGGCAAGAACGCCTTGAATGAACTCAAAGGAGCAAGTGTAGCGCGACGACTGAAAGCGAAAGAGTAGGGTGGGTCGAGGCTTTGCGAGACCCACCGATGGATTGGGAAGGTGAGTTGGTGGGTCGCGAATACTCGACCCACCCTACTTGAACGCCTCGTAACCCTTGCCCAACACAGCCGCCGCGATTTTCAATTTCAGAATCTCATCCGTACCTTCGTAAATGCGGCAAACCCGCACGTCCATCAGGTGCCGGCCAACGCGGTACAGCGTAGACCAACCGCGGCCGCCAAAGACCTGCACGGCCCGGTCGGCGGCGTCCCAAGCGGCATTGGATGCATGCAGTTTGGCCTGGGCCACTAGCAAGTCGGCCTTTGCTTTCTTGACGTCATCGGCTGGGTCGTCGTCGGAGATTTGTTTCGCCTCGGCCGACGCCATGACGATGGCCTCGGATGTCGCTCGCGCCATTTCGATCATGGCGATGTGTTCTTGCACCAATTGGTGCCGGGCGATTTCTTTTCCGTGTTGTTTGCGTTCCTTGCCATATGTGATGCATTCGGCCAGACAATCCTCGATCACGCCCAGGCTGCCGGCCGCCACGCTGAGCCGGCCGCTTACCAGAGAGTGCATGGCAATGCGGAAGCCGTTGCCTTCGTCGCCCAGCATATTGGTTGCCGGCACTTCATGATCGGTCATTTCAAACATGGCAGTATTGGCCGTGGGCATACCCATCTTGGCGTGCAGATCCTCTTTAGCAAAGCTCGCACCCTTCGTTTCCACGATAAACGCGCTCATGCGTTTCTTTTCGTTCGCCGGTGCATCTTTGGGATAACCGAATACGACCACGGCGTCGGCAATGCCGCCATTGGAGATGAGGTACTTCACGCCGTTCAGTACGAACTTATCGCCACGCCGTTCGTAGGTCGTGGTCATTTCCAACGGGTTACTGCCGGCATCCGGCTCAGTGAGGCCAAATGCCATAATGATCTCACCACGCGCGGCTCGCGGCAAATACCGTTGCTTCTGCTCAGCGTTACCCCACGCCAGTATGGGCGCTTGCCCGATGGAGATGTGGCCCGAAAAAAACGTCCGCACTCCCGTGCCTTCCTGACCGATGCGGGCCAATGCTCTGGCATAGGTTACCGCATCCGCGCCACGACCACCCAGCTCAACCGGCACCGGCAACGCTAGGACATCGTGTTTCTTCGCCAGCGGAATGACCTGATCGTTGAACCGCCGCTCAAGATAACACAACTCTTCCGATGGCCGCAGCTCGCGGCAAAAGGCATCAACATCTTGCAGTAGTTTTTCGCGTTTCGTGTTCGTCATGGCGGAAATATTACGACTTAGATTTGCGCCATTCAACCATAGGATGTTTCCGCGAAGCTTCGCGAACCTATGTTCATTCGCCACCGATTGGGTAAAACGTCTCTCATCGCCAAATTACTCGCAGGAGGCGCGATGGGAGCCGATTTTCGCAGCACGGGTTTCGCCACGCGGGCCATTCATGCCGGGCAAGACCCGGACCCGACCACTGGCGCGACCATTGTGCCGATTTATGCAACGTCCACCTACACTCAGGCCGGACCGGGGCAGCACAAAGGGTATGAGTATTCGCGCTCCGGCAATCCCACCCGCGCGGCCTTGGAGACGTGCTTAGCAGCCCTCGAAGGCGGCGAACGCGGCTTGGCATTCGCATCCGGACTGGCGGCGACGTCAGCGGTGTTTTCAACACTGCGGCCCGGCGATGAAGTGGTGGCATCTGCCGATCTATATGGCGGCACGTTTCGCTTGCTGGACAAAGTATTCAAGCCGTGGGGCCTAGTCTCGCGGTACACTGACGATGTCAGCATTGCCGGCTTCACAAAGATCATGTCGCCGAAGACGAAGATGATCTGGATTGAAACGCCGACCAATCCAATGATTCAGATCCTTGACATTGCCGCGATTGCTGACCTGGCCCACAAGCACAACGCCGTCCTGGCGGTCGATAACACCTTTGCCACGCCCTACCTGCAATTGCCGTTGGCGCTCGGGGCCGACATCGTCGTGCATTCGACAACCAAATACCTTGGCGGCCACTCCGACGTGATCGGCGGGGCAGTCATCGGCAAGTCATCATTGTTGGAACCAATCAAGTTTTATCAAAACGCGGCTGGCGGCGTACCGGGGCCATTCGATGCCTACCTGACCATGCGTGGCCTCAAGACATTGGCAGTTCGCATGGATAAACACTGCGCCAACGCCAAAGAGTTGGCCGGCTGGCTGCTCAAGCATCCGGCGATTGATCGCGTCTGTTATCCCGGCTTGCCGGAGGATCCTGGGCACGCCATTGCTAAGAAACAGATGCGTGATTTCGGCGGCATGTTGAGCATGAGACTTAAGGGTGGTGTGCCCGCTGCCCACAAGTTCATGTCACATATCAAACTTTGGAGCCTGGCCGAGAGTTTGGGCGGCGTCGAATCGCTTGTCTGCCATCCCGCGACCATG
>JANLTA010001012.1:0-3302 GCA_031362705.1 Gemmataceae bacterium
CTTTGGATTTCTTCAGTCCGCTGTAGGCTTGCACGCGCAGTGCTTGAACACGTGCCTGCCGCGATCCGAAGCCAACCAAGAGCAGCGCGACGGCTGTCAACCCAACCAACGCGACCGCGCCGCCCCAGCCACCGAAGGCCATCGTCATGGAATGTTTGGATCTGACCGTAGGAGGTTCGCTGGGATCGGAGCGAGCCATGCTGCACAATTGGGCCGCGGTTACAGCAACGAGTACCGTTACCGCCGGAGTGAACAAGCCAAAGTCCACAAGGCTATGAACGGCGACGGCTGAGATGCCGACCAACGCGCCGAACGCCAACCGGCCTGGCGTCCGAATCTCGTGACGTTTCATCGCCCTGCGACCGTAACGCAACAAAAAGTACACGACGGCGATCGTGAGGCCCAGTCGCAATACTCCGCCTTCGATCATTGCTTCCAGGTAATCGTTGTGAGCGTGATCGACAAAAACGTCGGCGTTGTAGCCGCCGTATTCACGTTCGCGATATGGCGGCTCGACGTATTGCAGAGTTCCGTAACCGGTACCGAGTATCGGGTATCGCCAAGTTAACGGCAGCAAATTGCTCCAAATGGCGAAGCGCCCATCCGTGGCGACATCGCTACTGAACGGATTGAGCCGTGATTGAAGCGGCTTGACGCCGAGCCATCCCACCAAGCCCACCAATAAGAGAATGGGCACAATCGCCAGTTCCAATCGCCGCACGCGATGGCCTGTGAAGCCACGCAAACAAAAAGTAATGGCTAGACCGGCCACAAGTGCGACCACACCGCCGCGCGACATGCTGCACAGCAGGCCCGCAATAATGGCAGCAATTGCCACACTGAGCCAAAGCTGCAGCGGCGAATGCAGAATGCCAAGGATCGATATGGTCGCTTCTTCGTCGGCTGATTGTTCTTCCAAAGCGGCCGCTTTATAAGTGCGTCGTGCCCGTTTGTCGGATTCCGACTTGGAGCCAAGTAACAGCAGGGCGATGGTGAATCCGATGCAAATATTGGCGTAGTAGGCGAAGTGGTTGCGACAAATGAACGGACCAAACACATCGCTGCGCGTTTGGTAGCCAAATACGGTTCGCTGCAGCAAGCCTGGCGATGATCGATTCTGCACAAACTGGCCGATGCCGAACAGCGCAAGGCATACACCGTTGACGGTCGCAACCCATGCCAATCGTTTGAGTGAGGCTGTCGATGCAATGTTGACTCGGACAGCCGCGAACAACAGGAATACGGCTAGCAATCGTACCAACATTTGCTTAGTGGCAAGCGAATAGACGCTTATTGTGGGCCAGCCCGGCAGCGACTCCGGCGACTTCCCTGTAGCGATGACTTCAGGTTGATCTGGTAATAGTTCGTTACTGATGCTTGCCGTGGCTGGCGATACCATGGCAACGATCCACGATGGCAACGGCACGATTTGCAATACGCCGACGAGGAAAATTGCGCCAAGGGTCAGCGCTACGGGACATGAAAACCACAAAAACTGACCTTCAATAACCGAGCGAACGCCCCAAAGAATGCAAACGAGGCCAACGCCGACAAAAAGTGCATATTCAAAGATTGGATCGACGGAACCGTAACACCACGGTGCCAGCGCGACCATCAATAAAACAATCCCCTCCATCGCATACCGAATCCAATTGATTGATTCGGAACGGATGGAGGGGTGCGCAGTATTAGATTCGCTCACGCCTTGATTGGGGGATTGACGAGAACGGGAGTACCTAGAGTCGCTTCACCGATCCGCTTAGATGCGCGGGGACGGAGGAGTGCGAACGGTATTCTGCCAGTTGCCGAGGAATACTTCGACGGAGTCCGTCGTCGCATTCACCGGTGCGGCAAGGTTCTGGCCGTTCAGGTTGAAATCACGAGTCTCGGAAATCTGCAGACTCGGTACGCTCAAGCCTGACAGCAAGTCGCCGCCGAGGAAGGCCACGGCCAGCGCGGGAACCGCGATCATCGCGGCCAGCGAACCGGTCCGTACCCAGCTCTTATTGTTCTTCATAGATGCATTCCTCGTCTGATGGTCAGTCTGGTAAAGCTCGGGAATCCTTCCGCGATAGCCTTAGTTTCCCTGATTTTACCCAGATTTCAATACCAAAGGTAGGTTTTTTTTCCAAATCGGCGCATTTCTTCATTTTTCTCGATGTACCGGTTGTGCCGGTGGTGCGATTAATTGGTCAAAACCTGCCAACTTCAGTGCGTCCCGAATGGCACTTTCGTGGACGTAATAGCCTTTTTTGGTCTCACTATCGGTCCCGCTGCAAATCCCAATGAGATCACCGGTTACGCTGACGAGCGGGCCGCCAGACCGACCTTCGACCGGTTGTTTCTTTGTCACCCAGTGCCATTGACCTCCAGATTGACCGGGCTTTGTCACCAGCTTGGCACCGTCGATCTCGTCGGTTTCCAGACTCGGAGCCGCCAGGTCCGAACAACCTAGCGTCAACACGGGAGAGTTAGCCTTAGCATTACTCTGTTGACTTCTCACACGAAGAAAACCGGGCGGATTTGGCTCGATGGCGCGCAACAGTGCCAAATCAATGTCCGGCCATTCTTTGGCAACGGCGGCCTGTGGGATCTTTTGCAATACCTTGGGAAACGTCGCAGCGGAGAATGACTCTAAATCGACGACCGTCGTGTCTTTGAGATTGTGCTTTGCAGTGAGGTAATAAACGTGCGGTCCCAGTGTTCCGATGCGCACCGCAGTGCCTTCGCCCCGTGTCGCCGGGTTGGTCAATCGCAACGTCGCATTGAGTGCCGCTTGCTGCTTCGCCTGCGGAAAGTGCGGAGATTGCACCCACGGACCGGCCAACACGATGGCAGCAAACAACGTTCCCATGACCGTATCTTAGCGGTTGAGTCGCCTAGCCCAAGTCCAGCCTCATGCCGATGTTGAAATCGCGGAAACCCATGCGTTGATAAAACGGACTCAGTTCGGCAAAACAATGCAGAATCACTTTGTAACATCCCGCAGTTTTCGCGTAATCCGCGGCAAATCTGACGAGATCGGTGCCAATGCCGCGGCGCTGAAAATCGCTGGCGACTGCGACGTCTTCAATATGTCCGACTCGGCCACCGGAATGAATGTACTTCTGGTCGATGACCAGGCTGGTCGTGCCGATGACGCGCTGGCCGTCCACGGCCACAAACGTGAACTGGTTCGGCGGCTTGTTATCGAATAGTTCCCGCGCCCGATCGGCGGTTAGTTCGACATTGGTCAGTGCCGACAACGTGTCCAGAAAGCCGCGCTCGAAGTCGTCGCGCTGCAGTTCTCGAATGGCGATACC
>JANLTA010000048.1:0-12280 GCA_031362705.1 Gemmataceae bacterium
GGCCGCTTCGTCCAGCCGTTTCATGATTGCTCCGACGCCGCCAACCGTTCACGCAATACTCGGTTGTGCTCGTCGTTGCGACGCCGGATGAGTTCAAATCGACGGTCCACGACGTCAGCCGGGCCGCGCAAAAGATACGGCGTGGCGTCCCGAATGGCTTCGACGGTAAGAGCCAGACGCTGCGAAGGCGTCATCCGACGATACGTTTCAAGCATGGATCGTGACAACATTGCACTTACCTCACTCTTCACCATCATTCTAGCATATCCGAAGTCTGGCATCCCCCCGCAGTTGCTGTTTTCGCGTGCCATGCGTCCCGGCTTTCCGGCAGCTTGCAAGCCATTCCCCACACGACGAAACAATGCTCCAATCATGAAGCAATTTGGGCCTACTTTCCAATTCCCCTCCCTCGCAGGGAGGGGTTAGGGGAGGGTTTCAATTCGCCTGCAAACGTGGTGCACGCCGACGCCGAAGGAAAGCAAATGGAATCAAACTTATTGCGGCAATGGAACAACGATTGGCCGCTGGCCAATGACAGCCGCTGACATGATTCCGCAATGTCGGGAGCATGGCACACAAAGATATCACCCCGGGGACAATGCCACCCGCCGCGCTAGGTCAACCTGTTGCCTTCGGTGACCCTGGTGCGAGTGGGCCTTCGGAAACCAACAGCAGGGCGCTTCAGAGCAGAATGCTGTGCTTCGCGAATTCTCGCTTTCAAGGATCTGTTGTGCCGTGACTACGCAATTGGCAGCGAAGTTCACTTCCTGCTGGACTACTCGGCGTTGGCCGTCGTCGCCGTCATGACTAGTAATTCGTATCAGATCACAGGTAGGCGGCATGACTGATTTCCGTTGTCCCGCAATCGACCGCTGCCGCCCAAGATCGAGGTTGCGCCTCAGAAAGGGAAGTCACCTTCATCCGGGAAATGACGAAATGATCCGCTGGTTCATGGCCCACCTGGCATCGCTGTTCTTGCTCATCGTCGTGGCCCCGGCGGCGGAACCGCTGCGAACACTGCAAGAAACGCTCGCAAAGGAACCCGTCGCCGACCTGGCGAAGTCGGCACGCGAGCGGGGCGAGGCGGCCCGAGGCGCGGTGTTGTTCTTCCAACCATTTCTCACCTGTGCCAAATGCCACGACGGCGAGCACGGGACGCAACTCGGGCCTGATCTCGCCAACGTCGGCCGTGAGGGGACGGCGGAGTATTTGATCGAGTCCCTTTTGTTCCCGTCGAAAGTCATCAAGAAGGGGTACGAGCCGGTCGCCGTTACCACCAAAGATGGGCACCAGTTGACCGGGATCGTGGCGAGTGAGGCGGGCGGCGTCCTCACGTTGATCGACCCGGCTGCGGCCGGCAAACGGGTCGCCCTGCGAGCCGCCGAGATCGAAGAGCGTACCGTCAGCACTCTATCGCTGATGCCGGACGGGCTGATTAACCTGCTGTCTGATCGGCAGCAATTCCTCGACCTGGCAAAGTACCTCATTGAAATCGCCGAGCAGGGGCCGAGCCGGGCGAAGGAACTGCGACCGGCGCAAACGGCGCTGGTGATCCCTGAATACGAGAAGGAGATTGACCACGCCGGGCTGACCCGGTCGCTCGACGACAAAGCGCTCCGCCGCGGCGAGGCAATCTACGACCGCGTCTGCGCCAATTGCCACGGCACCAAGGACGCGCCTGGTTCCATGCCGACATCGCTCCGTTTCGCGGCCGACAAGTTCAAGAACGGCAGCGATCCATACAGCCTTTACCAGACGCTGACCCGCGGCTATGGCATGATGGCCCCGCAACCGTGGATGGTGCCGCAGCAAAAGTACGACGTGATCCACTATCTCCGCGAGACCTACCTGAAACCGCACAACCCGACGCAATATGCGCGACTTGATGCGGCGTACCTCGACCAACTGCCCAGGGGCAAGTCGTTCGGCCCGCCGGCCGTGACCGTCGAACCTTGGGTGACGATGGACTATGGCCCGAGTCTGATGAACACCTACGAAGTCGGCGGCCCCGGTGTGAACATCGCCTACAAGGGGATCGCCGTGCGGCTCGACGCCGGGGCGGGCGGAGTATCGCGCGGCAACCGTTGGGCGCTGTTCGACCACGACACGATGCGGTTCGCGGCGGCGTGGAGTGGCAGCGGGTTCATCGACTGGAAGGGGATTCACTTCAACGGGCAACACCAGGCCCACCCCATGCTCACCGGCGATGTCCATTTGGCCAACCCGATCGGCCCCGGTTGGGCGAATCCCGAGACCGGCAGGTTCGACGATCCACGACTCAAGGGACGCGATGGTCGCCCGTACGGTCCGTTGCCGAAATCCTGGACGCACTACCGCGGAACGTATCACTTCGGCGACCAGACAATCGTCTCCTACACGATCGGTGGGACCGGGATTCTCGAATCGTTCGGCGCGGAGTCGACAGCCACCACGCGCACGCTGGAAATCGGCGCGGCATCGCACGACCTCCTCGCCCAAATTGCGCCAGCCGGAGTTGCCGTCGGCATCGTCGGCGACGCGCGGACGTCGCTCATTCGCAATGACGATTTCACGTTGCTCAAGGTCTGCGCGTCGTCCCGCCCGACGCTCGTCAAGGTGCTGATGGCGAAGGGTGGATCGGCGGCGGTCGAGGCGCTCGCGAAAGCCTCGTCTCCACCCACCGCGCTCAAGTCACTTACGCAGGGCGGCCCGCGGCACTGGCCGGAGTCGCTGAAAACGGCCGTCGTCGTCGGCAAGAACGACGGACCATTCGCTGTCGATACGTTCGAGCTACCGACTAAGAACCCTTGGAACGCGCAACTACGGCTGACCGGCTTCGACTTTAACGCCGACGGCAAAAGTGCGGCCGTCTGCTCATGGGACGGCGATGTGTGGTCGGTGGCGGGTTTCGACGACCCGGCCAAGGGATTGACGTGGCGGCGGATCGCGTGCGGGTTGTTCCAACCCCTAGGGTTGAAGTTCCGCGACGGGGCCATCTACGTCTGCTGTCGCGATCAAATCGTCCGTCTGCACGACTTGAATGGCGACGGCGAGACCGATTATTACGAGTGCTTCAATAACGACCATCAGGTGACGGAACACTTCCACGAATTCGCGATGGGATTGCAAACAGACGCCGAGGGCAACTTCTATTACGCCAAGAGCGGCCGCCATGCCCTGCCCGCACTCGTGCCGCACCACGGCACGCTTCTCAGGGTGAGTAAGGACGGAGCGAATACAGAGATTCTCGCCTCGGGTTTTCGGGCAGCGAACGGCGTCTGCCTCAACCCCGACGGCACCTTTTTTGTCACCGATCAAGAAGGCTTCTGGACGCCGAAGAACCGCATCAATTTGGTCGAAAAGGGCAGCTTCTACGGCAACATGTGGGGCTACACGGATCTCACCAACACAGCCGACGCCGCGATGAAGCAACCCGTATGTTGGATCACCAACACCTTTGACCGCTCGCCCGCCGAGTTGGTCTGGGTTGCCAGCGACATGTGGGGGCCGCTGAAGGGAGCACTCCTCAACATCTCGTACGGGCAAGGGAAGATCTACGTCGTGCCGTTCGAGAAAGTGAACGGACAGGCCCAAGGCGGCATGTGTGCCCTGCCGCTGCCGCCGTTCCCAACGGGCATCATGCGCGGCCGGTTCCATCCGACTGACGGGCAACTCTACACCTGTGGCATGTACGCCTGGGCCGGCGATCAGACGCAGCCCGGCGGCTTCTATCGCGTCCGCTACACGGGCAAACCGGTCGATCTACCCATCGGCCTGAGGGCGAAATCTGGCGGCGTGGAGGTGACTTACACCGACTCCATCGACCCAACAAACGCGGCCGACAGCAGGAACTACGAAATCAAAGTCTGGGGCCTCAAGCGAACGCCGAACTACGGATCGAAACACATTGACGAACGGCCATTGTCGGTCGCTAAGGCGGTTCCCCTTCCCGACGGCAAATCGGTGCGGCTCGACATCGCCGATTTGGCACCGACCCGGGGCATGGAGATCAAATATCGGCTGAAAGGCACCGATGGCCGGGCGATCTTCGGCGTCGTCCACAACACGATTCATGAATTCGATGGGCCGGCCAAACTCAAGCCCTTGAAAGTGTTCGTTCTCGCCGGCCAGTCGAACATGGAAGGGCAAGCCGTCGCGGATCTCGACGGCAAGAACTACAACGATGGCAAAGGCACGCTCGCTTCGTTGTTGAAGAACCCCGCCAAGGCCCCGCTCGTAAAACACTTGAGGAACGAGCGGGGCGAGTGGACCGTCCGCAACGATGTCTGGGTCCGCTACCAGCGCGAAAAGCAACCGCTCCTCGCCGGCCCGTTGACGGTGGGTTTCAGCGTCTACGGCGGTACTCACCACTTCGGCCCCGAGTTGCAGTTCGGCCACGTCCTTGGCGATCACTTCGACGAACAAGTTTTACTCATCAAAACGGCGTGGGGCGGCAAGAGTTTGTTCAAGGACTTCCGGCCGCCCAGCTCCGGCGGCGACGTCGGCCCGTACTACACGAAGATGGTTGCGGAGATTCGCAAGGCCCTCGAAAGCCTCAACGTCGATTTCCCTGCGTACGCCGATCGAGGGTACGAGCTAGCCGGGTTCGTCTGGTACCACGGCTGGAACGACGGCGTCGATCCGAAGAAGGCGGTGCCGGAGTACGAGCAAAATCTGGTCAACCTGATCGCCGACGTTCGCAAGGAGTTTCTAGCTCCGGCGCTTCCAGTCGTGATCGGCGAACTCACCGGCCCATGGGTGGACGCGCCCGGCGCGTGGGCGATGCTCCGAAAGGCGCAGGCCGCGGTCGCCGCTCGACCGGAATTGAAGGGAAACGTGACATTTGTCGAGACCCGCAACTTCGTCCGGCCGGCCCAGGAATCGCCGAACACGGGGCACGGGCATCACGAGTTCGGCAACGCGGAAACCTACGTCCTCGTCGGCGATGCCCTGGCCAAAGGTATGATTGAACTGCTCACGCCGACGAAGAAGGAAAAGCCCGAGCCGGCCAAGCCCACGTCTCGCACCGAGCGAAAACTCGAAGGGTGGACCATCCGCGTCGACAATCGACTGTTGACGGGGCCGGACGAACCGCTGGGCACCCGCGCATGGCGATTTCTCGAAGGCAAATTGTGCGATATCAAGGCGGTGATGCCGAAAGACCAACTCGTGAAGCTGCAATCGGTCGCCATCGTACTCGACCTCACCCACGGAACGCTCGGACCAATGCAGTATCATCCGAGCGCCGGCTGGCTGACGGCGAACGGCTACTCGCCCGACCTCGCCAAGTGTGTTCACATCCCGCGCGCCGCCGACCTGCCGACGCCGCGCAGTATCCGTGAGCAACCCTGGGTCATCCTCCACGAACTGTCTCATGCCTATCACGATCAGGTGCTTGGCTTCGACGAGCCGAGGATCCGGGAAGCCTACGAGTCGTATAAGAAGAGCGGCCGCGGCGACAAGACGTTGCTCTACACCGGCAATCGCGTCAAACACTACGCGCTGACGAATCCCATGGAGTTCTTCGCGGAGATGACCGAAGCGTACTTCGGCACCAACGACTTCTTCCCGTTCAACCGCGCGGAATTGAAAGAGGCCGAACCGGAAATCTACGCGTTGATGAAGAAC
This sequence comes from Gemmataceae bacterium, assembly GCA_031362705.1. Taxonomy (GTDB): domain Bacteria; phylum Planctomycetota; class Planctomycetia; order Gemmatales; family Gemmataceae; genus JAIBBI01. The sequence continues at coordinate 5,608 of JANLTA010000048.1, forward strand.
GTCTGGGAATCGCCTTCCCCCACGGCCAATCCGGGAGCACCATGAAAATCACCCGCATCCTGGCGTACCGCGTCGAACTCCCGTTGCACGAAACCACCTACAAGTGGTCGGGTGGAAAATCCGTCACCGTCTTCGATAGCACGATCGTCCGCGTCGAAACCGACGGCGGCTTGGTCGGGCACGGCGAAGTCTGTCCCCTCGGGCCGTTCTACTTGCCGGCGTTTGCGGAGGGCGTCCGCGCGGGATTACGCGAGCTTGGGCCACACCTTCTCGGCGAAGACCCACGGCAACTCGGCAAGCTCAATCGGACAATGGACGCCGCCCTCAAAGGACACCCGTACGTCAAGAGCGGTATCGACATCGCTTGTTGGGATATCCTCGGCCAGGCGGCGGGACTTCCCGTCTGCGAACTGCTCGGCGGCCGGTACGGCAACGACTTCCACCTCTACCGGGCCATCTCCCAGGAGACACCCGAAGCGATGGCCGCTCGCGTCGCGACTTATCGTGCCGAGGGGTACCGCCGGTTCCAACTCAAGGTGGGCGGCGACCCCGACGTGGACATCGCCCGCATTCGCGCCGCCGCCGCCCAACTCGTACCGGGCGATCGCCTGATCGCCGATGCCAATACCGGTTGGACCCAGCACGAGGCGATGCGCGTCGTCCGGGCGGTGCGGGATGTGGACGTCTATATCGAGCAGCCGTGTTTGACGTACGGAGAATGCCTGAGCGTGCGCCGACACACCGATCATCCGTTCGTACTGGACGAGACCATCGACAGTCTCGACATCCTGGTCAAAGCGATTGCCGACTCGGCCATGGATGTTGTCAATCTCAAAATCAGCAAGCTCGGCGGACTCACTAAGATCAAGCAGGCCCGCGACCTCTGCGTCAGCATGGGCATCGCGATGACGTTGGAGGATAGCTGGGGCGGCGACATCGCCACTGCGGCCATCGCTCACCTCGCCCATAGCACTCCGACGGAATTTCTGTTCACGAGCACCGACTTCAACAGCTACGTCACCGTATCCACGGCAGACGGCGCACCGCAACGCATCGACGGCCGTATGTCGGCTTCGAAGAATCCTGGCCTCGGCGTCGCTCCAGTTATGGCTGTCCTCGGCCAACCGGTTGTTGATGTGCTTTAGCCCGCGTTAGTCACATCGACCGGAATCGCACACTAGCCGCCGTCCCGCCGCATTTCTCGTTTTCCATCTTTTTCACCGACTGCGCTTGACAACTATCCATTAGTACACTATACTCTCAACATCACAGCAACCACGTCCTGCTCGGGGCTAAGTCGCTGACGCCTCATTTCCATCCGCGTTTCAGGTGGCTTCTGCTGCCGGGTTGGGGGTTCCAATGCGCGAACGCAAGGTTCGAGGTTTGCCGCCGGCCGCGTTGCTCGCCATTCACAATCGGGCACAGGGTGGTTCGTATGAAGCTTGTGCGGCTGCTGCCGGGTGTCAGTCCTTCAGACTGAAGAACAACGGCGCTTCGGCTCCATTTGGATTCTCGCAACCGACATATTGACTTATAAACTCAAATAGAGTACACTTGTACCGTATCGGCGCGACACGCCGATGCCTTGCGATGTTCTCGCCAGACTCGGAACCAGTTTGGCTGGCACATCGATCGCGCGGAAGGCTTGCCGTCTGTCCGCGCGATGGTTGATTCGATGGCGGCTGTTGATGTTCATGGTTTGCGCGGCATCGGTTCCGACTGCGCGAATCGTCAACGATCAACAACGAGTGCATGATGTACTCGTGCCGACATCGAGTAACGGTTAGCAACGGGTTGAAAGGCGATGCGACGGGATGTGTCGATCCGGCGAAAATGTCGCGGAACGATATGAACTCACGCCGTACTTCTCTCGCCACGCGACAAATCGGGCCGGTGCTTAGGCACTAGCTCGGTGTAGTCGAGCCAACGTCTTAAAGCTGGCTCGATGTTATCGCCACTTGCTCGCGAACCGGGCATTTGGTGTTGAGTTCTCATCGGGTTGTGTCATCTTATTCCCCTCCCTCGAAGGGAGGGGTTAGGGGAGGGATTTAGAACTCCCCTCTCCAGCCTCCTTAACTGGGAGGCAGATGAACAACACAACCTGATGCCTAGGCCTCCCCTTGGGGGAGTAGCCTCACGATCCCCGCAAAGGAGGATTGTGCTCGTCATCCCGCCCGGGGGGATGGCCGCGAGTTGATCACATCAACTTGTGTTGTTCCCGTCCGCATTGCCTTTCCTGTGTGCGACTGCGCGCGCAGCCGGCATCGCCAGCATGGATCATCGCGAGAGTCGTATATCGGCTGGTTGAATGTGATCGTGATTGTCGCGGCTGTGTAGCCGCCCGGATCGGCAGTCAAGGAACGTGGTGGCAGGACGCCGTGGATACGGTGGACCAATGAAATGCGACGGCGCTATGTGGCCAATCGATCACGATTCAACCGCGTTGCAACTCGTCGTGCAGCCGCTTGGCAGCGGCGAAATCGCGCTTCAGCAGCGCAACGTCAGTCGTAGTTGACGGAGTAATATTAGTGGCCCAGAATCCAAACGCGCATCAAAGAGGTTGTTGATGCAATTGATAGCGTCCAACTTTCCGACTACGTTGAAGTGGCTATCTAACGCGAGTTGCAGGCCAGATTGATCCTCTAACCAAGTTTGAAGCGCTCCCCATTCCCCTCTTGACCAAATTTGGCGGGTGGTTCACAATCCGCTCGCAGCGGCGGGACTGCCGCGCGTACATGAGCATGGAGTGGCTCGACTTTGGCTTATTCACCAGCCCATAATCGCGTATCGCGGGTCGCACAAGGCCGACCGGTTGCCATGACCATGATCGTGGCACTCGCGGGTTTGGCCGCGCTGACGGCTTATGCGTATTGGCCCACGTTCACGCAACTTGTACATCTGTGGAACACCGACGACGGGTATTCGCACGGCTACCTGGTACCCGTATTTGCCCTGTGGCTGTTGTGGTATCACCGCGCCCGCGCACCGATGATGTGGCGGCCGCAGCCGATTCTTGGACTTATCGTTGTCGCTCTGGCTTTGACCCTGCGGACGCTGGCGGCGCTGCGGTTCAACGAATGGCCCGAACACATCAGCCTCATTCCGTATCTGCTGGGGCTTGCGCTGACATTTGGCGGTTGGCCGCTGGTGCGCTACACGCTGGCACCGATCGTATTCCTCGCGTTTATGGTGCGGTTGCCGTACCGCGTTGAGGTGTCGCTGGGTGCGCCGCTGCAGAGTCTGGCCACGATTGTCAGCACGTTTGTCCTGCAAACCATCGGCCTGCCGGCAATTGCCGAGGGCTTCACGATTCACATCCGCGACGCCCGGCTCGAAGTCGTGCAGGCGTGCAGCGGGCTGAAGATGCTAATGACGTTCTTCGCGTTTTCGACGGCCGCGTGCCTGGTAGTGCGCAAGCCGCTCGGCGACAAGCTGGTGATTCTCGCCAGTGCCGCCCCGATCGCCATCGCCGTGAATGTGATCCGCATCGTGCTGACGGGCATCATGCACACGCAGCTGAGCAGCGAGGCGGCGTTCCGCTTCTTCCACGACATGGCCGGCTGGTTCATGATGCCGATGGCCCTCGCGTTCCTCGGCGTGGAACTGTGGTTACTGAAACACCTGATCGTGGAGCTGCCGTCCCGTGCTCCGGTGCGCAAACGAGTCTGACTGAAGGCAGGATGCCATGGCTACCGCACACGCTTTACCGATTGACGATTCGCGCCGACCCGACGGCCCGGTGCTGTTGCAACTGCCGCCGCGACCGCCGGCCAGTCGCGGGCCTAACAACGGGCAAGGCGATGCGGCCGAGTTCTCGGCCCGCGATGTCGGCAACGCCCTGCGTTATCACATGATTCTGTTTTTGTTTCTGGGCACGCTGGCGGCGACCGGTGCCGGCTACGCCGCGTGGACGATATTCCCCGCCAAGTTCACCACAGTAGCGTTGTTGCGCGTATTCGCCAATGAGCAAGCAGTCGCGGACAAAAGTCTCAGTGGCATGAGCAGGGCGGAGTTCGGCACATATCTCAGTACGCAGGCCGCGCTCATCAAGAGCCATACGGTGCTGAATCGGGCGTTGCGGCAAGACGTCGGCGGCGGCCAGCAGATGATCAATCTACCCCTGATGCAGAAGGCGGACGATCCGGTCAGCTTCCTCGACGAAAAAGTGGTGGTTGAGTTTTCCGACAAGTCGGAAATCATGAAGGTGATGATGATCGGCGACGATGCTGCGCAGATCACCGGCGTGGTTAACGCGGTCGTCGATTCGTTCATGAAGGAAGTGAACACGTACAAGCGGTTTCAGCAGGCGCGGTACGACAAACTGCTCACTGAGAAGAACGAGCAGGAAAAAGCACTGACGGACGGCTGGAACAGCTTTCGAAACCAGTTTCCCAATCCGAGGGACAACGATGCCGCCCGGACGGCGCACCTGAACCGTCTGACACGATTTACGCACCTGACCACTGAGCAAGCGTTGGTGCAACGCGATTTGAAGCGCGTCCGCGAACAGTTGGCATTGGCACAGGCGCGCGAAAAACAAAAGGCGCAACAGCCAGCAGCACCGGCCCAGGAGATCGTGGTGCCGGAATTGGCGGCGATGGTGGATAGCGACGGGGGCGTGCAAAAGAAGGCCGCCGACATTACGCGGTTGGAGAACTACGTCAGCTATTATCGCCGCACGCACAACGATCCGGAGCCGCATGTCAGCGAGTACATTCGCAAGATTCTCAAGGAGCAGGGTGAGCTTGAGGAATTGAAGAAGCAGACGCGCAATCGCCTGACTCAGATGTACATCGAGCAGGCCAAGCGCGAGATGGCCAAGGCGGGCGGCGTGCTGGAAGGCCCGCAAGAGGTTATTAAACTGTCGCGGGACGAAGAGCGGCTGCAAATCGAAGAGCGAAACAACAAGGAAGAACTGGCAAAATACGCCGATCTGATGGCGGAAGAAGGGGCCAAGGAACCGCCGCCGGAAAAGGCGCTGATGCTCGGGCGGCTGGACGTATTGCAGCAGCGCGTCGCACGCTTGACGATGACGGCCGATGAACAGCGCACGGAACTGAAAGCGGATGAGCGGGTGCAACTTTACGAGAAGGCCAGCGTGCCGCAGCAGAAGGAAATGAAGAAGCAACTTGTCTTCACCGCGGCTGGCGCATTGGCTGGGTTCTTCCTCGTCGGTGGCTTGATCACCGTCGGCGAGGCGCGCAAGAAGCGTGTCTACTCGCACCGCGATTCGTTGTTTGCACAACTGCCGTTGCTGGGACGCATACCCGAACACGGCTTCATCGCTCCGGCTGAGGGCGCGGACCCGGCGGCCGACGATGCTGCCGGGCTGGCTTTCCGCGAAGCCATTGACCGGGTGAAAACGCTGACGCTGCGGCAGATGAATAACAAGAAGCATCACACGCTGCTCGTGACCAGCCCCGCACCGGATGAGGGTAAGTCGATCCTGGCGTGGAACCTCGCGGCAGGGTTTGCCCGCAATGATCTGCGCGTGTTGTACATCGACGCGAACCTCGTACGGCCGACGATTCACGAACATTTGAACGTCGCGCTGGCGGACGGCCTGTCGGAAATCCTGCGTGGCGAAAAGTCGCTCGCCGACTGTACTCTGGAAACACCGGTGCCGAATCTGTTCTGCCTCGCCGCCGGGCAGCCGGACAATGAAGCCCGCCGGTCGCTGGATCGGCCGGCAATCAACCGCCTGCTGGACAAGGCTCGGGCCGAGTTTGATTTCGTCGTCCTTGACTCATGCTAACTCTCTGAGGCGGCCGATCCGTTGTGTCTGGCCCAGCGCGTCGATGCGGCGGTGTTGAGTCTTCGCACATTCCGCAGCCGCACGCCGAACGCGGATGAGGCGCTGAAGCGATTGCAACTGCTCGGCACGCCGGTGCTGGGCATCGTGCTGACCGACCCGACCTTGAAGGACAACGACCTGTAGGGTGGGCCATCATGAAGAACTTCCTGAGCTATATCTGTGTGATCGTCGTCGTTGCCGTTGGAGCGGGGGCACATGGCTATGTCACCGGGCGTTGGTTGCCGCGCGGACCACAGACGGAACTGGTGATGCCAGCCATTCCGGAAGCCACCGGTGACTGGCGCTGTGAAGCCATCAAATCCGGTATCACCGACGAGGCGAATCTGCGCAACATCACGCGCAAGTACACGAGCAAACGTACTGGCCGGGTGCTGACGATGTCGCTTACGCTGGGACCAGCCGGGCTGACGGCCCAACACACGCCGGAATACTGTTACACTGGCAGCGGCTACAAGGAAATCGGTCAGACGCAGCTATTCACCGCGCCGGGTCGCACCAGTGACACGGGCGGCTTCCGCACGGCGGTGTTTCGCAAGGAACGCGCCGGCCTCGAATCGCTCCGCATCTACTGGGGTTGGTCCGCGAATGGCAACTGGTCGTCGCCGAAGATGCCCGAGCTGTCGTTTCTCAGCGGATCGCTGTACAAGCTATACATCGTGTCATGGAATGCCGATTTACCTCCGGAACAGGACACGGAGTTGCAAGGCTTCATGACCGACATGTTAAAGACGCTACAGACCAGTCTCTTCACGTCGGAGCAACGCTAGACGCAACTTGAAGACCTCATGGACGAGGCCGGCTTCATGAAGATTTACCCCGATGCGCCATGGATACTGACGATGCCCCGCGCGCAGCGGC
>JANLTA010000070.1:0-6524 GCA_031362705.1 Gemmataceae bacterium
CCTCGACTCCCTGCTCGACACTTTGGAAACAATCCGCGGCGAGATCGTAGCAGTCATCGGCGAGGACTTCGCACCGGCGGCTCCGCCGCCGGTCATGTCGACCCGCCTCAAGACCCGCGGCCCGCAATTGCTCTTCGCTTCGTAAGGGGCCGGCGGCAAGTTTGCAGTGAGTCCGTCGAATCCGGCGAATGCCGCGTCCCGATCATTTTTCATTGCGCTGGCGCGGATTCTGCCGCACGATGGCTCCCTTGCCGGCCCTGCCTGCAAGGCCTTCCTGAGACGATCTTTTCATCACCACTGTCACGAAAGGACAGCCCCATGACGACCGCGAAACCCAAACGCGACCCCAACGCCCCGCGCCCGCCGGAGAAAAAGTACGGCCCGTTCCACGCCGGCGTCGGCCTCGCCGTCTGGCTCAACCAGGTCTGCGACGAAAGCGGCACCCGCTACTTTCGCTCGGTGACCATCAATCCGCGTCGATACCGAGACCCGAAGACCGGCGAGTGGATGGACTCCTCGTCGTTCCGCGTCACGGATATTCCGTCACTGGTTTTGGCGCTGAGCGCCGCTCACGAATTCATGCTGTCCTCGCCTTTGCCCGGCGAACCCGTCGAAGAGGAAGTCCCCGAATCGCTGGTGCCCGATACCGACCAACGCGATATCCCGATGTGATTTCCCTCATCGGATTGACTTCGTCGACCGCTCCAAGTTCTATGCGTCTCAGGACCGCCCCGGCGCTCGTTGCGCCGGGGCTTTTTTGTCGGACAACCGGAAGCCCGCCGGTGCGAGTACGGCCCGAAAAAGCCCTCCTCCATTTCTGGTAGGAGGGCAAGACTGCCCGGAGGCAGCGGATTGTTCGGAGCGGGTTCGTCAGATCGCCAAGGCCGGCGTTTCGCGTGTCGCCGCCGGTGCGATCAGGGCGGACAAGCGCATCGTTCGCCGTGCCAACTCCGCGGGGTTCGTGCTTTGCAGCGTCGAAAACGACGCCGTGAACGCGTTGAACAAACTCCACGCAGTCCGCGGTTGAAACACTTCGTGCCGCGGCTCGCGCCATTCCCGCACCACATGGGGAATCGAACGAAGAGGGATGATGCCGCGCTCCACGGCCGCCCGCAGGATCAGCGAGTCGGCGCGTTCGGCACTCATGTCCTCCTGCGCCATCGCCGCGATCCGCGCGGCTTCGGCTTCCCGGAACGATCCCAGTTGCATCACCGCGCCGGCGATGTCCGCGCTGAAACGCGCGATGCCATTGAGCGTGTGCTTGCGGCGTACCATGAGCTCCGCCCGAAACGCCAGATTGTCGCAACAAAAGACTCGATTCCCCGCACAAAAGCCCAGAGGGAAACTGCGATCGTAACTCGAACGAATACCGACCGCGAGCGTGACCATGCCGTCGGGCGTCAACTCGGTCGAGAGATCCATCGTTCCGAATTGTGCGGAGTCCCGGATTATGCGGAGGCGTGAGGGATTTCCCTGCAATTGATGGGAGCGCTGTAGGAGCAGGTCAGCATAATTTGTTTTGATTCGATGAACGCGAAGCAACGCTACGCCGCATGACATGAAGAACAACAATCATGACGAGATCGGACATTTCTCTTGTCCATTGTGTGGGGAGTGAACGGAGACGGAATGCAGAATGGGTTGCATCGAGCACTCCTCCAATGCCGAAGTGGTTCCGGCTTTCGGATCATTTTCACCACGATAAAAAGCCCCATTCGTTGGAATGGGGCGGCCTTCTCAGGCGGCCAAGGCCGGCGTTGACAGGCTCGACAGCAAGGCGTGCAGACGCATCGTGCGGCGGGCGAGATCGGCGGGGTTGCGCTCCTGTAGCCCGTGCAGGGCCGAGGTGAACGCATTCAGGAGTGACCAACCGTTTCGCCCTTCGAACGCCTCGTGCCGTGGCTCGCGCCATTCCTGATAGACCACGGGCAGTTGACGCTGAGCGATGATGCCCTTTGCGAGGCAGGCGCGGAGCATGAGGGATTCGGCCCGTTCGTCGGTCAGCGGCGTTTCCCGCATGATCGCGATGCGCTGCGATTCCGTTTCCTTGAAGGACGCCAGCGACATGACCGCCGTGGCGATGTCGGACGAGAAGCGTGCGGCACCGTTGACCGTGTGCTTTCGCTTGACCATGAGGTCGGAGCGGAAGGCGAGGTTATCGCAGACGAACACGCGACTGCCGGCACAAAACCCCAGCGGGTAGCTTTTGTCATAACTCGAACGAATTCCCACCGCCAGAGTGACGGTACCGTCGGCGGTCAGTTCGGCCGACAGGTCAAGGACGCCGAAGAATCTGGAACCGTTGTTGCTCAGGGCCAACCGCCGTTTGACGACGGCATAGCCGGCCTCCGCCAACGTCTCGACGGCCGTGTTAAGCACGGTGGCGTGCGAGATGGGCCTCCAAGTTTTCGTGGACGCGGGCAGATCGACGCGCGCCAAGTCTTCCAAGCGGACTTCTTGACCCCCGGCGTGGAGCATGAGTTCGGCAGGCATGGCTTGTGCCTCCTATGAGTGAGAAGGATCGAGGCCAAGGCGGTATGCCTTGACGCCGAAGAGGATAGCCGTTGTCGTTTCCCCGCGCGAGCGGAGAGTTTTCAACACGAGGTGAAGGCCTCGCCCGGTAGGAATCCGTCATGCTCGACCAGTACTTTGAACCCACGGCGCTCGCGCGATTGCAAAGCTCTCCGTTCGGCCCGTGGCTCGAAGCCTACGTGGCGCGTCTCGACGAACGGGGGAATTGCTACGCTTCCATTCGGCGCTATGTTCATGCCGTTGAACATTTCGGTTGCTGGTTGCAGCGCCGACATTTGGCACCCCAGGACATCACTCACAAGACAGTCCAGAAGTTTCTGCAGAGCCACTTGCCTCACTGCCGCTGCGCCCCGCCGGTCACCAAGCAACACGACAACGTTCGCACCGCGTTATTGCACCTGCTGCGGCAACCACCGTTCGCGGACAACTCGACGAATTCGCCAACTTCCCCAGCCGACGAGTTGCTGGTGGAGTACGATCATTTTCTTCACGAAGTCGCGGGCTTGGCCGAAGCCACTCGGCGTTATCGGCGCCAATACGTTCGGAGTTTCTTGAAGGAGATCCCCGGCTGGGGCGCGGGGGACTGGGCCCGGCTACAGCCCCAGGACGTGGTTGCCTTCTTCAATCGCTTTGCTCGTCATCTTCAACCCGGGTCGATTCAGGTGGCGGCCTCGTCTCTGCGAAGCTTCCTGCGGTTTTTACGCACCACGGGACGGTGCGATCGGGATTTAACGGGAGCCATTCCCTCGGTGCCGCACTGGTCGATGTCCTCGCTGCCGCGGTTCTTGACCCCGATCCAGGTCCGCATCTTCCTTCGGCAGTTCGATCGCCGGACCGCCAAAGGGCGACGGAACTATGCCATGGCGCTCTGTCTGGTGGAACTCGGCTTGCGCGCCAGCGAAGTTGCCGGCCTGTGCTTGACGGATATCGATTGGCGGGCGGGAACCCTGAGGATTGCGAGCAGTAAGAACCCGCGGGACCGGGAGTTGCCGCTGCCCCAGAACATTGGACGGGCCATCGCCGATTATCTCCGTCGGAGTCGGCCGACAACAACGTCACGACACCTCTTCGTGCGGCTGCGCAATCGCAATCACCAGGCCATATCCACGATCCTCGTGCGGAGCGTCATGCGTCGCGCTTTGGTCAAAGTGCCGGGTTTCGAGCAATTCGGTGGCTGTCACGTTTTGCGCCACACGACGGCCACACGCCTGTTTCAACGCGGCGTTCCGCTGAAGATCGTCGCGGACCTGCTTGGACACCAGTCGATTGACACCACGCAAATCTACACCAAAGTCGATGTCCCCACTTTGACCAACGTCGCTTTGCCCTGGCCGGAAGTGCAACCATGAGAACCGTAAAATGGCCACGCACTTTTTGGCAGCGGGCCCACCAGTATCTCGATCACCGCCGGGCTTTGGGGTATCGAATGCAGCGAGATGGGCAGATGCTGCTGCTGTTCGCCCGTTGGGCGGATGATCTTGGCCATCGCGGTCCGGTCACAGTCGCGTTGGCGCTGCAATGGGCGACGCTCCCCGCCCAGGCCGCAAAAACCTATCACGCGCACCGGCTCACAGTTGTCCGCTGTTTCGCCCGCTACTGCGCTCTCTTCGATCCCGACACCGAGATTCCATCAACTCGGTTGCTCGGGCCGGCTTATCGACGATGCACGCCGTTCATTTACTCTTCGTCACAACAACAAATCCTGCTGGCAGCCGCGCGGCGGTTGGCGCCGTCCCACGGGCTTCGACCCCACACCTATGTCGCGCTGTTCGGTCTGCTCTGGTGCACCGGCCTGCGCATCTCGGAAGCCCTGAATCTGCGTCGCGAAAATGTCGACTGGCAAAGCGGGCTGCTCACCGTGGAGCAAACGAAGTTTCGCAAAAGCCGACTGGTGCCGCTGCATCGCTCGGCCGTGCAGGCCCTGCGCACTTACGCACAACGACGCGATCACCTCCAGCCACTACCTCGGACCAATCACTTCCTTTTGTCTGAGGAAGGCGACGTCGTGAAGTACGGCGCGGTACGCTCGACGTTTTTGAAGTTGCGGAAGCTCGTGCCCGTGCCCGCCGGCCGGAGACGGCCCCGGCTGCACGATTTTCGCCACACCTTCGCCTGTCAACGCCTCCTGGCGTGGTATCGCGACGGCATTGACGTGAACCACGCGATCACGGCGTTGGCCACGTACCTCGGCCACGCGCAAGTCACCGACACGTACTGGTATCTGACCGCCACGCCGGAGTTGCTCGGTCTGGCCGGCGATCGCTTTCAGCACGGCGGTGCCTCGAACCCATGTGACCGACCATGACGGCCAAAACATCCACCCCGGCCTTCAGCACTTTGGTCCAAGACTTCTTCGGCCAACGTCTCCTTCAGCAACAAAATGCCAGCCACTGCACGATCGCTTCCTATCGAGACACCTTTCGGCTGCTGCTGAGCTTCTTCCAGGAACGTCGGCGAAAAGCCAGCACCTTACTGACGTTGGCGGATCTCGACGCGCCGACGATCCTGACATTCCTGGAGTATTTGGAAAAACACCGCGGCAACGCCCCGCGAACCCGCAACCTGCGTTTGGCCGCACTGCGCTCCTTCGTCCGCTACGCCTCCGCTCGCGACCCCTGCTACTTGGCCCAGGCGCAACGCGTCATGGCCATCCCCAGTAAGCGCTACGCCAAACCCGTGCTCGATTACCTGACCCGAGAAGAAATGAAGGCCGTTCTGGAAGCACCCGACGCAAACACTTGGAGCGGCCAACGAGACCGCGTCCTGTTCGCCGTCATGTACAACACCGGCGCCCGCGTCTCCGAAGCGATTCGGCTGCGCCGCACCGATATTGACCTCACCGGGCAACGGGCCGTTCATTTGCGCGGCAAAGGACGCAAGGAACGCATGGTTCCCTTGTGGAAAAGCACGGCAACACAACTCCGCTCCTGGCTGCCCCGCCTGACCGACGCCCCGGAAAGCTCCGTGTTCCCCAACGCCCGTGGCGAGCCGCTCTCTCGATCAGGTGTTGAGGAACGCTTGGCAAAAGCTGTCGGGCTGGCCGCGGCCAAGTGTCCGTCACTGCGCAAGAAAAATGTCTCGCCGCACACGCTGCGTCACACCACGGCCATGCATCTGTTGCAATCAGGAGTTGACATCACCGTGATTGCACTCTGGCTGGGCCACGAAAGTCCGGAAACCACTCACCAATACGTGGAAGCCGATCTCACCCAAAAGGAAGCGGCACTGTCCAAAATGAAGGAAATCCCGCTGCCGCACTTTCGTTTCAAGCCGGATGACGCCTTGCTCGCATTCCTTGAGAAACTCTGATGCTGTGTGCCGAGTTTAATCGGTCGGCTCGCCGAACATCCATACGAAACCGGGACGAATTATGCGGATCTCCAACGCTCGATAACACTGCTGTTCCTGCGGTAGAAGTGTTCCATCTCCGCATAATCCGGGACTCCGCACAATTCGGGTTATGCGGATATCCGCATAACCCGAAGAATCGGCCGCCGTCCGCGGAAACACCGAGCCGCATTTTGTCGAGTGTGAAGCCGGCTTCGCGGATTGTTGCCAGTGTCGCATCGAGGACGCGGGTGTGGCCGACAGGAGCCCATGTTTTTGTTGGCGGCGGCAATGGAAACGTGGCGAGTTCCTCGCGAGTGACTTCCCGAGCGCCGCGGTGCAGAATCAGATTCGTCGTGGCCATGACAGTTTCCCGAAAGTGAATGAGCGATGCTCCGGCACATTGCCGGAACCGGGGAACCGTAGCGCGAGCCGAGTCACTTCAAATCAAATCACACTTGTCGATCACATACTTATGTTGTGTTCTCATCGAATGTGTTTTCAGCTTTTCAATTGGATTGACCAAGTATCAGAAAACTGTTGCCGAGAAAGTTAGCAATTGCGTATGGATGATGGCAGGTTTATGATTCGTCTAACTAACTGCAGACGAAGTGAAAGATAGCCACTCTCCCGATCAATTACCGGCCAACGAAATCGCACTCGCG
>JANLTA010000103.1:0-14326 GCA_031362705.1 Gemmataceae bacterium
ATTGGCAATTCCCGGCGGCTTCACTTACGGCGACGATGCGGGTGCCGGGAAAATTCTCGCTAATCAACTTTCCAACTTCTTCGCCGACGCCATCCGCGAGTTCCGAGATCAGGAGAAGCTCATTCTCGGCGTGTGCAACGGCTTTCAGGCGCTGCTCAAAGCGGGGTTGTTAATTCAACCGGATGACGATGGACCATTGGCAACACTGGCCGGCAACGCCGGCGGTCGCTTCGAGAATCGTTGGATAACATTGGCCGCCTCGCCTGGACATTGCCCATGGCTCAAAGACATTGACCGCATCGAGGTGCCAACCGCACACGGCGAAGGCAACTTCCGTTGCCGGGCGGATTGGATCTTCGATGGTTTGGAGACGACGGGACAGTTTGTACTACGCTATTGCGGATTGCCGATTTCGGATTGCGGATTGCAATCCACAATCCGCAATCCGAAATCCGCAATCCTTCCATTTCCCGTTAATCCAAACGGTTCCCAGGGCAACGTCGCCGGCATCTGCGATCCGACGGGCCGGGTGCTTGGGTTGATGCCGCACCCGGAGCGGAATGTTTTGCCGACGCAGCACCCGCGATGGACCCGCGAAGGCTTGAAGAAAGAGGGCGATGGCATGAAACTGTTCCGCAATGCGGTGGCGTTCTTGGCATAACGTCGAGAATGTCGGCTTACCTTCTCCGTTTTCTCACAGAAATGCTCTGGTAACTGTAGCCGGGCCGGGTAAGATAAAAGTGCTCGCACTAAGATAGTCAGCTATGCGGATATTGAGCTTTCTTGCTGCAGTCGCCCTGCTTTTTGCCACATCGTCGCTTGCTCCTGCGCAAGTGGTGTCCGGGCAAGTCGATACGTTTGAATCCGGTACGACGTTGAATTGGGCCAACGGTGCGCCGGCTGCCGATCCCACTGTTCAACTTGGTGGCCCGGGCGGTGCCCTCGATCACTACCTCCGCATTGCGACTAACGGCGTCGGTGGTGGTGCAGGCAGTTTGATGATCGCGTTCAATCGCATTCAGTGGATCGGCAATTACACGACTGCTGGCGTCAATGCCATCGACATGGACGTGCGGAATTTCAACGTTCCAGGCGGCATGTCCGTGCGTGTTGGCTTAAAGACTTCGACTTTTGGCAATGCACCGGGATACGTGTCATTGGCTTCACTCATTCCAATGGATGGGCTGTGGCATCACGTTGTTTTCCCGCTGGATTCCGCCGGCATGGTTGCCGTCAACGGACCGCCGTCACTAGCATCGGTGCTGGCCGGCGGCAATGGCGAGATGCGGATTCTCCATAACCCCAATGACGATTTGAACGGTGCATCGACCCCACCAATTGCTGCCCAATTGGGCGTGGACAACGTTCGCGCTATCTCCGTGCCGGAGCCGGGTGCGCTTGCTCTGACCGGTTTGGTGATTGCGTGGACCGTCGGCAGTTTGCGGAAAGCCCGCAAGGCCAAGGCTGAGTGATTGCGGTTTGTGGACTTTTGGTCGCTTGGCCGTATTCTAACTCCCTATTAACAGACGTACCTAAGCCGCCGGGCGGTCCAGGAGGACTGGAGTCGCCGGGGCGGCTTTTCGTTTACATTGGAGCCGCTCCGTAATGGGATCCCGACTCTCGCATCTGAAACTGTTTGCCATCGCCGCAATGACGTTGCTGGTATCTGGAACAACTGCCTGGGCTAGTGAAGCCGATCTGGCCATTCCTGACCTGTGGATTCACGGGTCGTTCAACCTTTTCGGCAAAGTGGTCCGAGCCGGCGATTTACTACTGTGGGGTTCGTTCGTTATCTGCGGCACGCTAGGCATCAGCCTTTATCTGCGGTCGCAAATCGCCCGCTTGCCAGCCCACAAGTCGATGCTCGATATTGCTGAGATCATCTTTCAGACTTGCAAGACATACCTGATTCAGCAGGGCAAGTTCCTGATCATGTTGTTCATCCTGATTGGAAGCTGCCTGACGTATTACTACCTCGGCCTGCCCCACAAGGATGGACAAGGCAACGACATCGCGTTCGACAAGAAAGTCGTCACGCTGATGTACGTGCTATTGTTCGCGATCGTCGGTATGGTCGGCTCTTACATCGTGGCGTGGTACGGCATCCGCGTGAACACTTACGCCAATGCACGCACAGCCTTCGCGGCTCTGAAGGGCGATCCGCTGGATGTGGTCAACATCCCGCTGCGAGCCGGTATGTCGATCGGACTCTTCCTGATTTCGCTTGAGCTGGTGATGATGGTCATCATCTTGCTCGCCGTAGATCGGGAAATTGTCGGTCTCTGTTTCCTCGGCTTCGCAATTGGTGAATCGCTCGGTGCGTCGGCACTACGAATCGCCGGCGGCATTTTTACGAAGATTGCCGACATCGGCTCGGACCTGATGAAGATCGCCTTCAAGGTCAAAGAAGACGATCCGCGTAACCCCGGCGTGATCGCCGACTGCACCGGCGACAACGCCGGCGACTCCGTCGGCCCCACGGCCGACGGCTTCGAGACTTATGGCGTGACCGGCGTTGCTTTGATTGCCTTCATCACGCTGGCTGTCAAAGACGTAGATATTCAAGCCAAGCTCATCGTTTGGATTTTCGCGATGCGCTTCCTGATGGACTTCATGTCGGGTGCAAGTTACTTCATCAACCAGGCAATCTCAGAAAGCAAGTATCGCGGACTCAAGGAATTCAACTTTGAAGCACCGTTGACGCTGTTGATTTGGATCGCGTCCATCCTGTGTATCACAACCTCTTACGGCATGAGTTGGCTGCTCATCAGTGACATCAGTATCGCCGGCACAGCATTGCCGGCTTTGTGGTGGCAATTGGCGTCGATCATCAGCTGCGGCACGCTCGCCGCCGTGCTGATTCCCGAGTTCACGAAGGTGTTTACCAGTTCCCACTCGAAGCACGTGCATGAAATCGTCACCGCTTCCCGTGAAGGTGGTCCATCGTTGACCATCCTCAGCGGCATCGTGGCCGGCAATTTCAGCGCCTTCTGGAAGGGCATGTTGATCGCCGGTTTGATGGCGATGGCCTACTTTGTCAGCCAGTGGGGTCTTAACGATGTCATGAAGGTCAACCTCGACCCCACCCGGCCTGGAGTGCTGGTCGAAGTCGGTTCGATCTTCGCCTTCGGCCTCGTAGCCTTCGGCTTCCTCTGTATGGGTCCCGTCAACATTGCCGTGGATAGCTACGGCCCAGTGACCGACAACGCCCAGTCGATCTTCGAGCTGGCCCAGACCGAGAGTATCCCGGGCATCAAGGAAGAGATTGAGCGCGATTTCGGTTTCACACCCGACTTCGTGCGTGGCAAACATTATCTGGAAGCGAACGACTCGGCCGGCAACACGTTTAAGGCCACGGCCAAGCCGGTGCTCATCGGCACGGCCGTCGTCGGCGCTACCACGATGATCTTCTCGATCATTCTGATTCTCGGCAAAGCCGGCCTGCTGCACCTGAGCCTGACCGACGCCCCGGTGTTGCTCGGATTCATCTGCGGCGGAGCCGTGGTGTACTGGTTCTGCGGCGCATCCATGCAAGCCGTGACGACGGGTGCCTACAGTGCCGTCGAGTACATCAAGAAGAACATGAATCTGAATAAGAAGGCCGCGGATATGAACGACTCCATCACGGTCGTCAAAATCTGCACGCAATACGCGCAGAAGGGCATGTGGAATATCTTCATCGCCTTGATGACGCTCACCCTGGCGTTTGCGTTCTTCGATCCTAACTTCTTCGTGGCCTACCTGATCTCCATCGCCATCTTCGGCTTATTCCAGGCCATTTACATGGCCAACGCCGGCGGTGCCTGGGACAACGCCAAGAAGTACGTCGAAGTCGATCTCAAGGAGAAGAACACGCCGTTGCACGAAGCGACGGTCATCGGCGACACGGTCGGCGATCCGTTCAAGGATACATCCTCGGTCGCGCTCAATCCGATCATCAAGTTCTCCACGCTCTTCGGCCTGTTGGCCGTCGAGATTGCCGTGGCGATGAAGGAAGAAGCCCACAAGGCTCACACCAGGGACATCACGGGCTACATCGGCGCGGCCATGCTCGCCATCGCCCTGGTATTCGTCTGGCGATCCTTCTATGCCATGCGGATTCCGGACAAGGTGAAGAGCTAATCGACAGGTAATACTTTGGAGCCGCGCTGCGACCTCGCAGCGCGGCTCTTTTCATTTACAGGGTCATGCTTTACAATCGCCTTAGGCGTCCGTGTCCCGTCTGGCGGGCGGCTGCCGAAAGTGAGGCGAACGTGCCGGTCCAGATGGAACTTCGCCGCATCGTTATCAGCGAAATCTCGGAGCAGCAGATCATCATGCTCCGCGAGGTGGACTGCGAGTCCGGCGAACCGCGTACTTTTCAAATAGTCATCGGCATCTTCGAGGCCACCAGTATTGATCGCCGGATCAAGGATATTCCCAACCCCCGACCGCTCACGCACGATCTCATCAATAATGTCATCGAGCAATTGGGCGGCGACCTGCAGGACATCTTCATCAGTGAGTTGCGCGAGCACACCTATTACGCCAAGATTCGAGTTCGTCGTGACGGTGAATTGATCGAAATCGATGCCCGGCCCAGTGATGCCGTTGCGCTGGCGGTAACGGCCAAGGTGCCGATTTACGTTGCCGAGGATGTGTTGCAGGAAGTCCTCGGCGAGATTGAAGAATAGTCGCAAGTCGATTTATTCCCCTCCCTCGAAGGGAGGGGTTAGGGGAGGGATTCTGGAGCCAGCATTGAAGTACAAATCGTAGTCGCAAGGAGACGCGGGCCAAAATCAATCCCTCCCCTACCCCTCCCTTCGAGGGAGGGGAATTGAAAGAACAATCCCTCCCATTGAGGGTCGGGAAGTTGATCCGCTTCGCCACTTCGAGGATGACACCACATGTCCCAGCGCGGATTGCCCCGCCTCCTGTTTAGTTTGTTTCTGGTCACAGCATTCCTAGCTCTCGCCAACCCGGCGATGGCACAGGAAGCAACCGATGCGACTGCCGAGGCGGCCGGGCCAAGCTTTCTTGGGCACTTCCTGCGTTCCATCGGCTGGACGTTCGGTACGATCTTTGTCGCACTGTCAATCTGTCTCGTTGCGCTCATCGTTATGTTGGCGCTGGACCTGCGTCTGCACATTGCTATCCCACCGGGGTTCGTCGAGCGCTTCGCCGACACGGTGAATCAACGCAAGTTCAAAGAAGCATACGATGTGGCACGGTTGGACCCATCGTTCCTCGGGCAAGTGATGACCGCCGGGATGGCCCGATTGCAATATGGTCTCGATGACGCCCGTGATGCCGCTTACAACAAGGCCGACAGCCTCCGGTCGGGCAAGGATCAGCTCATCAACTATGTCGCCGTGATCAGTTCGCTGGGACCGTATATCGGATTGGTCGGCACGGTGTACGGCATGATCCTGGCGTTCATGGAGTTGGCAAAGCCCGGCGCCACCGTGAACGCCAACCGGCTTGCCGACGGCATCTCCCATGCGTTGGTGGTGACAATGGTGGGCATTGGTATCGCGGTGCCGGGTTTGTTCTTCACGGTGTTCTTCCGCAACCGCACGATCCGCATTGTCAAAGACACGGAGAATCTGGCCGACGACTTGTTGACGCAGATGTACCACAACTCGAAAAAGGCCGCCGCCCCGGTGGCGATGCCGGCCGATATGCCAAATGGCGAGGTCAACGCTCCGCCGCCGATTCGTTCAGCCAGTTAATCCGTCGGAGGCAATTTGATGGCCGGCGGCAATGCTCATGATGAACCGAATCTAGTCCCACTGCTGGACCTTGTGCTCCAGTTGGTGATGTTCTTTATGATGTGCATGACGTTTCGCATGGATGAGGTCGATCAGTCGATTCGATTGCCGGTGGCGCAGTCGGCCAAGCCAATGGTCGAAGCGACGAGTGACGACATCCTATTTCTCAACGTCAACGAAGCGGGACAAGTGCTGGCGGTCGGCCAACCGAAGCCGCTGACTACGGATGAGGAAGTCGCGAAGTTCTTGCACAGCGCACACGATGACGCCAAACGTCGGGCCGTGGAGAAAGCACGCCGAGCCGGTGGCGACCCGAACACGGCACTGGCCGAGTTGCTGGTCATCATCCGTGCCGATCGCGATGCGGAGTACGAGGCTGTGTACCGCGTGATGCGCAAGTGTCAGGACGCGGGCTTGCGACGTATGCAACTTCGCGCCAAAATGACGACGGCGAGGTCATGATGCGCAAACGCCGACGACGCAGCGACGATGACAATGCCGAGGTGCAAATCCCGATTCCGGCGATGCTGGACATGACATTTCAGCTATTGTCGTTCTTCATTCTCACGTTCAACCCGCCCAGCGCCGGCGAAGGCCAAATGGACATGACGTTGCCGGCCATCGGCGCGGCCAAAGCGAAGGAAGCGGAGCAAACCGATCCGTTTGCACTGTCTTCTACTGAAGTCGAAGTCCCCGCCGACGTGACCGTCGCGGTGGAATCACTCAACGGCGGCATCGACAAACTCACGGTGCGCGAAAAAGAAAAGACGACACCGGTTGCTGATATCAAGGAACTGCGGACCGTGTTACAACGCCTGCAAAAGGAACTCGGCCAAGCCAACGTAAAAGTCGAGGCCGACAGCAAACTAAAATACGCTGGTTTGATCGACATCATGGATGCTTGTTTAGCGGCGAAGTTCCATTCGGTGGGTTTCGTGCCACCGCCGGACTTGGGGAAGAGCAAGTGACGAGTACATGCGCAAATCCATTGCGACTGCTTAGTGCTGTCATCAAATGTTGTCTGGCATTTGTTTTCGGCCTGAAGGGCCGATTCTGTCAGCCCAGGCCGAAGGCCTGGGATCGCATTCGCAACAACGTTCTTCTTACGGCCCTGAAAGGGCCGTTCGTGTCGCGTGCTCTTGAACGGCCCTTTCAGGGCCGAACCAAGAATCCTGATCTACCCAGGCCTTCGGCCTGGGCTGATAGAACCGTCCATTTAGGACGGAAGACCAATATATGGCAGACACTATTTTTGACCGTCACATTGCAGTTGCCCGCCAACGGACAAGAATTGCATCCACCGGTTACTCCGCCGCCGCCACCGGAAGCGAGCGGCCTCAATCGCAGCTTGTTGCGGTTTATCGAAGACAATGCGCCGGTGCGCAATGAACGCGAGAATCACGATGAGGCGTTGGCTTTCGATTCCGTTGTGAGTTACGCCCGGCGTGTGCCTGAGGAGTCGTTTCGGAAGGTCGCGCGGCATGATCTCACGTTTGTGCATTTGCTCGGCAACGACGTGAGTCGCTATCGTGGCGAAATTGTGCAAGTGCAAGGGCGGTTGGTGCGCAATCTCGATGTCGGGCCGACACCGGCGCTGGCGGCCGACGGCATTGAACACTTGTATGAAGCGTACATCAAATCAGAGAAGCATCCCGGTTATGCGTGGTGCGTGTTTCATACCGAGCAGTCGCCGGGGCTTCAGGTCGGCGATAATCTCAATGTGCCCGTCACGTTTCGCGGCTACTTCTTCAAGGTGTATGCGTATCGAGAACAGGGCAAGTCTTATCGCGTGCCACTGTTGATCGGACGTGGCATTGAATCACGGGCGGTCACGCCGTTGCCGGCTTCGCTCGTCGATGATGCGATGTTATCCGTACCGGTAATGATTGTGTTGTTGACGGTGGCCATCGGAATAGTCGTTGCCGTCGTGATTTGGTTTCGCATCGCCGACGCCCGCACCCGGCAACGGATACAATTGGCGCAGGGTGCTTCACCGCCTGCGCCGTTCGAATAAGGAATCACCACATGGCCGGCAAACCGACGATTGTGCTTCGCCAACCCGGCGATGACATCATTGACCGGACGACGCAACGGCCAGTGCCGGCCTTCCTGGCGTCGGGTGGCTTTCACTTGATTGCCGCGTGTATCATCGCCCTATTGGCACTGTTGCCCAATCAACAACCCACGCCAGTTGCGCCGGAAAATGAGTTCGCCGTCCGCGTTGACGATAAGCCGCCGGAGAAGCAGAACTTCAACAACGAAGATCAGGGCCTCGACCCGGCCAAGCAGACCAATTACAACATCGACCGCATCGAGCAGATCAGCACGCCGGGGCCGCTGCGCCCGGAAGAACCCGTCGGCATCAAGAATGCCGACGCCGGCACCCCACAGACGATCAGCCCACCGCCCGGCATGGCCGGCGGGGCTGGTGGCGGCAATGACTCGAATCAACCGGGGCTTGGCTCGCTCTTCGGTGATCAGGGTGGCTACCTGGCAGGCCGCCTGATTCCGGGCCAGATGTTTGGTGGCCGGTCGGGTGCCACGCGCGAAAAGATGGCCGTCGAGGGTGGCGGTAATCCCGCGTCCGAAGCAGCCGTTGCCAAAGGTTTGGCCTGGCTTAAGCGACAACAGAAACAAGATGGTCGTTGGCCCATGGTCGAAGGCGCGTACTCCGATGAGTTCGGCGCGACCGGCCTGGCCCTATTGCCCTTCCTCGCAGCCGGCATCACGCATCGTGCCAATCCCGACGACAAGGACTCGGCCGAGTACGCCAAGACCGTTGATCTCGGCCTGCGCTACCTGATCAACAAGCAATCGGGCAACGGCCTGATGGGCGGCCAATCGAAACATTATTCCCACGCCATCTGCACCATGGCGCTGTGCGAAGCGTACGGCATGACCAATGATCCAGCGCTACGCCGGCCGGCCCAGCGCGCGTTGGACTATTTGGTGAAGGCCCAACACTCGGCTGGGGGTTTCCGTTACGAGGTCAACGAACCGGGTGACACGTCCATGACGGGCTGGTGCCTGCAAGCAATGCAATCTGGCAAATTGGCCGGGCTGAGCGTGCCGGCCGAGTCCTTTTACAAAGTCGGCAACTTCCTCGACACGATGCAAACACAAAAAGGTGCCGCCTACGGCTATGTCAGTCCGGGCAGTTCATTGAACATGACCGCGGTGGGATTACTGTGCCGGGCGTATCTCGGCTGGGGCCCGAAGAATCCGGCCATGGTCGCCGGCGTGGATAACCTCAAAAAGACGTTGCCGCAACGTGATCGCGGCGAAATCTACTACTACTATTACGCCACCCAGGTCATGCATTTCTGCGGCAGTCAGGACGACTGGCAAAAACTGTGGAACCCAAAAATGCGCGACATGCTGGTCGAAACGCAAGACAACAGTGCCGGCCCCAACCGCGGCTCCTGGCGCCACGACCGCTCCTTCACCGGCACAGCCGGCGGCCGGCTATGCACCACCAGCCTGTCATTGTTAACGCTCGAAGTGTACTACCGCCACCTGCCACTGTATAAGCGCGACTTGGGTGGGATGAAGGAATTGGAGTAGGGATGTTTGCATCGCTACAGTTGCGGGTGATATGATAGCGAGAGTCGGTCGCGACACTTGCAGCGATTCGTTCCGGCAACATTTCAGGTGATTTCATGACCAAATTATTCGAACGCATTACGATTGATCCATCGATTTGTCACGGTAAACCTTGCATTCGGGGACTGCGCTATCCAGTGGAATCAATGCTCGAACTGCTCAGTTCTGGAATGACCTTTGATGAAATACTGAAGGACTATGAAGACCTGGAGCGCGATGATCTCCGTGCCGTTTTAGCGTTTGCGACCCGGTTGAGTCAGACGAAGCGCATGCAGTTGGTGGATGTATGAAGTTCTTGGTCGACGCGCAACTTCCGAGAAAGATGGCGGAGTGGTTGCGCATCGCCTCGTGTGACGCAATACATACCTTGGATTTACCACAAGGCAATCGCACCAGTGACGCGACGATCATTGCTGAGGCCGATTCGCAAGATCGCGTTGTGATCACAAAGGACGCGGACTTCGTTAATTCGCATCTTTTGTCCGATCGCCCGGCGCGGCTTCTGCTGATTTCGTCAGGAAACATTTCAAATCAACAATTGGAGGAGCTTTTTGTTCCGCTGATCCCGGTGCTCACAGCGGAGCTGCAGGCAAATGCGTTTGTTGAATTGAATCGCAAGGGCCTGATCGTGCGATGATGCGCCGAACTCGTCGTATTTGCGCTTCACTTTTCCCGCACATTAAACTGCAACTTCCAGCTCTCCGTGCCGTCGCGGCTACGGCAGGAAAGTTCCAACAAACCTAATTCGGTAACTTTGGCGTGCAGATGCACCGGCACTACGCGCCCCGCTGTCTGACCTTTCGCTCCTAGCGTGGCGGAAACCGGTGCGAGTTCTTCGACGGTGTCGCTCCAATCTTCGACCAGCGTGCCGGTCACGTCGTCGCGGCGGACGTTGCTGCCGAGGAAGCGGAACTCGACGGGTTCGCCGACCACCAAGCCGAACTCCTGGCCCGGCACATCGGCTTCGGTGCCTTCTTCCATGCCGAATGGTGCGACGCAAAGCGCTTTGATCGGCGCGACTGCGCCCGGCACAGCGGGCAACGCAGTTTCGACGCCGATGTAGTATGCCCTGGCAGTGCCACCGCGGATGCGCACGCCTTTGCCGCGACGGACGAGGCCGTAGTATGCGGCCCCGCGCGACACGGCGAGATCGAGATCGGTGCCGACCAGCGTGCGTGTCTTCTCGGTCTTCGCGGTTTTGGCCCAGCCATCGACGACTTTGGTGAAGCGACCGCGTAGTGACGCGGCTTTGAACACACCGCCGTTAAACAATACAGCCGACGGAATTGCCGACTTGCGATCCTTCATGGATTCGCCTTGCCGATTCAAGAACGCGGCCAGATGCCTAGTGATCCCAGCATCGGCCGCGTACGGCAAACCCAATTCCGTCAACCCGGTGGCTCGCACTCGTGAAGGCTCGGCATCTGCAGGCACTTCCGGGAAGAAGCCTTCGACAAGGAGCTTTTCTACATCGGCGCGGATCAAGTCGGTTTGCAGCGTGCCGCCGATGACTTTGCTGCCACGGCCCAGCACGGTTGCGGGGGCAGACTTCAACTTCGGGTCGGCCAGCAGTGCTTCCTTTGCCCGACGGCATGAGTGCGTGAGCAATTGCATCTGGCCCGAGTCGAGCTTCACGCCTTTGTCGGCAAAGAGCTTGGCTGCGTGGTGGGCTAGGGCCAAGTCCATGTTGTCGCCGCCGAGAAGGATGTGATCGCCAACGGCCACGCGGGTCAACATCAAGTTGCCGTCTTCGTCGCCGACTTCAATGAGCGTGAGGTCGGTGGTGCCGCCGCCGACGTCGGCGACCAGAATCAGGTCGCCAGTCTTAACTTGCTTGCGCCATTGTTCGCGGTGCGCATCGAGCCAGGCATAGAATGCGGCCTGGGGTTCTTCGAGCAATGTCAGGTGGACCAGCCCCGCAGCCTTCGCGGCTTCGACGGTCAACTCACGGGCGGCCGCATCGAATAAGGCGGGCACTGTCAGCACGACTTCCTGCAAGTCGAGCCGGGCGGCCGGGTTGTCGGCCGCCATCTGGTGATTCCACGCCTCGGCCAAATGCTGCAAAAACATTTTGCTGGCTTCGAGCGGCGAAATGTGTTTGGTCGTTTCCGGCGCTTTCCACGGCAAGATGGCAGCGCGGCGATCCACGCCTGGATGGCAAAGCCACGACTTGGCCGACGACACCAGCCGCGTGGGCACCTGGCTGCCGAAGTTGCGGGCGAACTCGCCGACAGCAAAGTCGCGGTCGACCGCCCACGGCACCTTCATCGCACCGGCCGGCTGTTCGCTTGGCCCTGGCAAATAAATGAACGATGGCAATGTGCTACGATTGGCCACCTCGCCGGCCGCGATGACCTGCGGCAACTCCAATTGCCGAATTGCCGCCTCATCGCCCTCGTTCGCATCCACGTAGGCGAGCGCGCAATTGGTGGTGCCCAAATCAATGCCAACGACGTAACGCGACCGGGACATGCGGAATCTATCCTTTCGACAAACCTCACTTTGCGTATTCTATGGCAATAACCTCGTGTCGGAACGTGACCGCAATGTGACGCCAAACGCCGATCGACTTTGGAGTATTGTCATTCACGAACGCATCAATCCCACTCTTCGGCTCTTCGTCATCGGCTTAGTCGTCTTTGTTGCCAATGCGGCACTGCTGGTATTGCAACTCGTCGGCGGGCGGCTGCTCGCGCCGGCCATTGGTTCGTCACTGGAAACGTGGACGGCGGTCATCGGCATGTTCCTGGCCGGCATCTCCGTCGGCAATTGGTACGGCGGCAAGCTCGCGGACCGCGCAGCCTCGGGCCGAACACTGCGGAAACTCATTTGGTTCGGCGCACTGGCGATGTTGTGGGCGTTGGCATTGTCGAAGTCTATTGCTGGCGGCAGTGCCGTGGGTTGGCTGCCGTTGCAAGTGCGAATCGCAATATTGACCTTTGTCACCTGTTTCCCGGCCGCGCTCGTGCTGAGCATGACCACACCAATGGCGATAAAATTACTGTTGCCAGATGTCCGCCGCACGGGCCAGGTCGTCGGAGCCGTGTACGCGCTCGGTACGCTCGGGAGTCTGGTCGGCAATTTTTATGCCGGCTTTGATCTAATGGCGGAATATGGAATCACGAGCATTGTTCTAGCAGTGTCCTCTTCGTTATTCGCATTAGGATTTGCATTACCAGCGAAGATTGGACCTTATCAAGACGACGATGACGGAGAATTGAGCCCGTACGTATTGCAGATTGCTGGCAGCGCTGTATTTGCCGTTCTGATAGTTATTCAACTTATCAAGTTTCGATTTCTCAATCCGATACTGGTAGTGCTCATAGTAAGCGGAACTGTCACGATTGGTGTTTTTCTGGTGTTTGTGTGCGCAAGCAATTGGTGCCGCAACCATGCTAATGACCCTGTTGTTACCAAATCCACTCGGCGGGTATTGGTCAGGCTCGGGTGTATCGCAACTCTATGGGGACTGAGTTTGGTGTCACGCGATCATTATGCGGCGCAATCTCAATCGGTAGCCGAAGTTGGGTTGAGTGCCATATTGAATCCCGCCGTGAGTTTTCCGCCAATATTTGTATTGTGCATTGCCGCCTGTACGGCAACCTCACCTCTGTCGCGATTTGAGCGTCCGAATCGAGCCCTCGGCTGGGTGCTAATTGCACTAGGGACAGCGTTTGGAATATTTCGCATCCGATCTAACATCATGTCGAGTTTTTGGGCAGTCGGAATCATGATGAGCATCGCGGTTGTTGTTACGGGAATTAGACTTGTCATGAAAGAGAACAACCACCCCGAAACGACTGATGAAGAGCAATTGTCGCGCACGGCTCAACAGCCCATCGCCTTACCCATCGCCTGCGGCACCGTCTTCATTGCCAGCTTTTGTGCAATGGCACTGGAAATGATTGCCAGCCGGTTGCTGGCGGCGAGTCATGGCGTGTCGATTTACACGTGGACCGGCATCATCGGCGTCGTGTTGGCCGGCACGATGATCGGCAACACGCTCGGCGGTTGGATTGCCGACCACATGCCGCGACGTGAGACGCTGGGAACGTCACTGTTTTGGGCTGGTTTCTTCACGGTGCTCATCATCGTTACCAACGCGGTGGTGCCCACACTGATGAGTGCGCCGATCAAGTTAGCTGACGATGCGCAGCTGTGGAATCGGTGGATGTTCGACGCCGGTGAGTGGGTGCGCGGGTATCTGAATCGCTGGGATCAGTCGCCGCTGCCGTGGCGGATCGTCGGCGCGGCAGGCGGCATGTTCTTCCTGCCCATGATCTTATTCGGCACGATTTCCCCGCAGGCAACACGGCTGGCCGTGAGCGATTGGCAACATGCAGGTCGCGTCGCGGGCCGGGTGTATGCATGGTCGTGTGCGGGTGCCATCCTCGGAACGTTTGCCACGGGTTGGTTTTTGATTGGCGCATTCGGTTCGCTGTTTCTGATCCTTGTTATTGCCGCGATTATGATGTTGCTGGCGCTGTTCGTCGGCGGTCGATGGCGGAATCCCGTGGAACTGATTGGCATCGGCACGGTCATTGTCGGAATCGGCCTCGCCGCTTCATTCGGTGTGAACAAATACCTCAGCCTCCGGCCCAGTAGCGAATATGTCAAGGAATCCAACTATTACCTGATCTCGATCCACGCCCATGACGACGTGGCCACGGGCGAGACTTCGCTGAACTACAATTTGGACCAGTTGATTCACTCCCATGTTTATGGCCAATGGGAACCGGGCGATGGCCCGAAGAAGTGGAAGACCGATGTATCGCGGCTTGGCTACGGCCACGAATGGGTGCAGTCTGAGTTTTCCCGCGTCGCGGCCGATGCCCACGAACAACCGCGCATCATGGTCATCGGCGGCGGCGGCTACACGTTACCGCGTTGGCTTGATGCGTATGTTCCGCAGGCCGTTGTCGATGTGGTGGAAATCGACCCGGCCGTCACCGAAGCTGTCTATGCTTTTCTCG
>JANLTA010000132.1:0-1690 GCA_031362705.1 Gemmataceae bacterium
AGCCGCACCCCTTCCCGACGACATAAAACAGATGTTATCCAGGGTCTATCGCGAAGGTTGCCTGCGCGATTTGTAAGCGGAGAACAGTATGCCGGAAACGTGCGTTGAGACAGTGGAGTTGACCGGGCACATCATTGACTCGTTATTGCTGCCCAAGGTGCTAGACGAGATCGTCACCCGCGGCGGCAGCTATGTCATCAAGGATATTCGCATCGGTCAGCGGCAGCAGGACACGAGCTTTGCCAAGATCGAAGTACGAGCGCCGAATGCCGCCAAGTTGAATGAAGTGCTGGATGCCATTCATGATCACGGCGCGGTTGAGACCGATGTCGGCGATTGCCAAACCACGCCGGCCGATCTCCCGGGTTGCTTCCCGGAAACGTTTTACAGCACGACCAACTTCCGCACGCAGGTTCGCCTCAATGGCGATTGGGCGGATGTGCAGGAACAGGAAATGGATTGCGGCATCATCATCGACGCGGCCGGCAAGACGGCCCGCTGCATCCCGATGACATCGATTCGCGTCGGCGACAAAGTCGTGGTGGGCCGACAGGGCTTGCGTGTGTTCCCGGCCGAGAAAACCGTGCGGCACGAGCTATTCGAATTCATGTCCAGCCCGGTGAGCAGCGAGAAGCCCAAGGGTGTCAGCGTCCGCGAAATCGCCCAGGCCATGCGGCGCACAAAAGAGACCGGCGAAAAGATTATGTTCGTGCTGGGCCCCGCGGTGGTCCATACCGGTGGCGCTGATATTGTGTGTCAACTGGTTCGAGCAGGCTACTGTCAGGTGATGTTCGCCGGTAATGCCTTGGCGACGCACGACATTGAGCAGTCGTTCTTTGGTACGAGCCTCGGCGTTTCGCTCGACCAGGGCCTGCCCACGGTTGAAGGGCACGAACATCATTTGCGCTCGATCAACCGGATTCGCCGACTGGGCGGCATCAAGAACGCCGTGGACAAGGGCGTCCTGAAGAGCGGCATCATGTACGAATGCGTGAAGGCCAATGTGCCATTCGTGTTGGCTGGCAGCGTACGCGATGACGGACCATTGCCTGACGTGGTCACCGATATGATCGAAGCCCAGGCCGAGATGCGCAAGCACGTCGCCGGCACTGGCTTCTGCTTGATGCTGGCCACGATGTTGCATTCCATCGCAACGGGCAATTTGTTACCAGCATGGGTCAAAGTCGGTTGCGTGGACATCAACCCCGCAACCGTGACCAAACTCATGGATCGAGGCAGCGTGCAAACTGTCGGCATCGTCAGCGACGCCGAGCCATTCCTAAGATCGCTAGTCGCAGAGCTATTGCCAGGATGAAAGCAGCGGCTCGGCTTTACTGTCGACTGGGAAAATGGTAGCAACTAATTGAATGCGAATAAAGTGCGAGGGCGTAATCATGATCGACATTGCAAACGACATCCAATCGCTGAGTTACTTCAAGCGGAACTCTGCGAAAGCCCTGGCACGGATGAAGAAGACAAAGAAGCCATTGGTGCTTACGGTGAACGGAAAGGCAACGGCGGTCGTTCAAGATCCCGAATCTTATCAGAAGAAGGCGGCAGACGAGGACCACGCCGAGATGATTGCGTTTCTTAAGGAAAGTTTGGCCGACGCCGACGCCGGTCGCACCGTGCCGGCCCGTGAGTTTCTCAAGTCACTCCGCCGCAGGTCATGAAATACGATGTTCAAGTA
>JANLTA010000158.1:0-7982 GCA_031362705.1 Gemmataceae bacterium
TTGTCGCCGAGGCGGTAGCGCTTTTTCGTTCGGCGGCCCGACAGCGTGTGGGCGGCTTCGTCGAA
This sequence comes from Gemmataceae bacterium, assembly GCA_031362705.1. Classification (GTDB taxonomy): domain Bacteria; phylum Planctomycetota; class Planctomycetia; order Gemmatales; family Gemmataceae; genus JAIBBI01. The sequence goes on from JANLTA010000158.1 coordinate 66, forward strand.
ATAGTAATAGTCGTCGGTTAGTGTGCTGATATGCACGCGGCCTTCGGCAGGGAAGCGCTCGCATTGGGCGAAGAAACCATAGTCGGCAACGCCGGTGACGACGGCGTCAAACACCTCGCCGATGCGATGGCTGAGAAAATCAAGCAGTCGAAGTTTCACCAACTCACGCTCGGCGGCTTCGGCCCGGCGTTCCATTTTCGAGCAATGATCGCCAGTCGCGGCTGTTTCCGTTTCGTCGGCCGTGGCTTTGCCTTGCCGAATGTAGCGATCCAGTAAGCGATGAATCGTCAGGTCGGGATAGCGGCGAATCGGCGAGGTAAAGTGGCAATAGTGCGGAAATGCCAGGGCGTAATGCTCTTCCTCGAATGGCGAATAGGTCGCGCGCTTAAGGCTACGCAGCATGGCGTAATGAACGGCCGGGGCGTCCGGCTTGCCGACCGATCGCTGTAACACCTTTTGCAAAGCAAAACGGTCGACGCCACGCTCGATCTTGTAGCCAAGAATGCGGGCGAACTCCGCAAAGGCCTTGAGCTTGCGTTCGTCCGGCGCGGGATGGACCCGGCGCAGGAACGGCACGTTTAGAGAGTTGAGTTGAGTCGCAACGGCGACGTTTGCCGCCAACATACATTCTTCGATGACCTGGTGACTGATGTCGTTCTCGGCGAAATGTGCGCCGCTGACTTTGCCGGCCTCGTCGTACTCCAGAACCGGCTCAGGCATTTCCAGTTCCAAGGCACCGCGCTTGCGGCGACGAGCGCGGAAAATCAACGCCAACTCGCGCATCCGCATGAGAACGTCGATTAGCTCTCGTGCCAGTTTGGGCGACTTGCTGGCGTCCACGGCAGCGTAGAGTTCGCTCACTTGTTCATATGTGAAGCGTTTGCGGACCTTAATTGCCGCGTTGGCGAAGTGAGTGTGAACAACATCACCGGCCGGCGTCAACTCAATGATCGCCGACTTGGTGAAGCGGACTTTGTCTTCGTGCAGACTGGCCAAGCCGTTGGACAGCAACTCCGGAAACATCGGTATCACCCTCTGCGGCAAATACACGCTGGTGCCGCGTGTTCTTGCTTCGCGGTCGAGCGCGCTTCCCAGCGGGGCGAAGTGGCCAACATCGGCAATATGTACTCCCAGCAGCCAATGGCCCGTTTTTGCGTCGCGATCCAACGACACTGCATCATCGTGGTCGCGAGCATCCACGGGATCAATGGTGACGGTCAGGGTGTTGGTGAAGTCTTCGCGGCCACCCAGGGCCGTTTCGTCAAAATGAGCGGCGACTTCACGGGCTTCGTCAAGTACTTCTTTTGGGAAGGCGTCGGGCAAATTGAAAGCACGAATCACTGACATCGTATCCACACCCGGCGCACCCCGCGCACCGAGAACTTCGACAATCACGCCTTCGCCGCGGTCGTCCGGCGAGGGAAATCGCAACATTTCGACGACGACCTTGTCGTTCGCCTTCGCATCCTTCGCGCCGGGATCGCCGACGAAGATGGAATGGCTGAACACCGCACCATCGATCCGCACCAGCCCTTCGCCGTCGCGCTCGAAATACGTGCCAACGAAGGTTCGTGTTGCCCGCAACAACACGCGGACCACGGCACCGAAGCGGCGGCCTTCGCCGCCTCGACGCGATGTCAGTTTGACCAGCACCTCATCGCCAGTCGATGCGTCGAGGGCGGCTTCGGCTGCGATAGCGATTTCGGTGGGTGTCTGTCCGTCTACCGGATGCGGCCGCACTACGGCACGGCCAGAAGGCAGTTGCCGAAAGATGCCAGCAACGGTGTCCTTAGTGCCGACCGCGCGTACGGAATGGCCAGGGCCGAACTCGACCTGTCCTTGTTTGGCTAAGTCTTTCAGCGCCCGGCGAAACTCGCCATAGTCCTCGTCGGCAACGCCAAGTTGCCGGGCAAGGACTTTGGGTTTGACGGCCTGATAATCGGGACTTGTAATGTGTGTGGAGATTTTGTCGTGCATAGAATGGTTGCCTATGGACGCTCAATGTTTAAGAACTTGCGCGGGCAGAGACACATCGCGCGGCAATTCAGTCACCTTCCACGATCCCGGAGCCTTGTCCACCCTTGTAAAACCGTCGCTGCATTGACGGGTTATACTGCGTCCAGGCGGTGCCGCCACGGTCGTTGCGTATCTCCGCGGCCACTTGGTTGATCTTGGCGTCAAGGTTATCCAATGCCGCAATGGCGACGGCCTCCGGTGTCATCGGCAATTTGGGGCTGCCGAACTCCAAGGTACCGTGATGGCTGACGATGACATGTTGCAAACGCAGCAACAACTCGCGCGGGAACGCCTCGCCCGTGAGTTTCGCAACGGCGGCGGCCTTTTCGTTGAGCATTTCCACCCCTTGCACAAGATGGCCAATCAATTGTCCGGCATCCGTGTAGGCAAAACCCGTCTGATAGCTCAACTCACGCAGTTTGCCGATATCGTGCAGGAAGACGCCCATCAGAAACACATCGCGATTCACTGACGGGTATAGCGGTGCAAGTCGATCGGCGCCATCGAGCAGCGTGACGACGTGTTCGAGCAAACCGCCGACGTAAGCATGATGGTTCTTCACTCCGGCCGGGCAAGCCGCGAACGCATGGATGAACTCCTCGTCCATGAGGAAACACTCGCCGAGCGCTCGCAGATGCGGATCGCCGAGACTTCGCAACATCGTTCGTAGGCGATCCAGTAACTTGCCGATGTCGGCGTCGGCGTGAGGCAAGAAGTCGTTGATCTCGACGTTGTTGGCATCCGCGCGATCCAACGAAGTCAGGATCATCTGCAAGGTGCCCTGATACGATTGCACCTTGCCTTTGACGCGCACAAAATCGCCGGACTCAAATGACTTGAAGATGGACTCGCCGGCATTCCACATCCGGGCCGTCAACCCGGCCGAGCGGTCGCGTAGTTCAATTTGCACATACGGCTGCCCGTTCCGATTTGATCGCAATTGTTTGTCGGCTGCGAGATACACTTCGTCCACCGAATCGCCGTCCGCCAGTTTACCGAGATATTGACGCATCTGTTGTTCCTGATGTTAGTGCAAGCGGCTAGTCTACGTTTACGGCAAAAAGGGTAAACCGCGTCGCTCGGCGACCGTAGCCTCTGCCTGTAGAATTACGCAATGCGCTACCGCACTTTCATCGCCGTCGATGTCGCACCGTTCACCCGGACGCGGCTGCGCGGGTTGCAGGATCAATTGGCGCCGTTGACGGACGGCGTGAAATGGGTAGATATCGGCAACTTGCATCTCACGCTGATCTTCATGGGCGAGGTCAACGAGCGCGAAGTCGTTCGGGTGTGCCGGGCGACCGAAGATGCGTGCGCGAACATCGCACCGTTTTCGTTTACATTGGCAGGCCTAGGAGCGTTTCCGAATCCGCGGCGGCCACGGACTTTGATTGCCAAGGTGAGCGATGGCGCGGACCATCTGTCTACATTGCATGCTGCGATTGAACCGGCCCTTTTGGATCTCGGTGGATACCGACGGGAAGAACGGGCGTTCACGCCACATGTGACAGTGGGCCGCGTCCACCGTGAGGCGGCAGACGAGTTGCCGGCCATTATCCAGAAATTCGCCGGCTGGCAGGGCGGCGAAACCAAAGTACATCAGGTCCACGTCATGGCTAGCGATTTGGGTGAGAATGGACGCGAATACATCATGTTGGGGCGGGCCAAGTTGTCTGGCAAACCCGCCAAGTCAAAGCCTATGCCAAGCTAGGCACCTCCGACATACAATTGGGGAAAGCAAATAAGATCGCGCGGCTCGCCTGAGCCATTAATACCCGGAGAACCACAATGCCCTCAGCGAACCGCAGTCCGTCGGGGGCGGTCATGGAGCCGCCGACGGAACTTAAGAGCGGCCGCGAGAGCTTGTCCATCGCCAAATGCCGGGAGATCCACCGCTATATGGTGCTGACCCGGAAGCTCGACGAACGTTGCATCAAGATGTCGAAATCGGGCGAGGCTTATTTTTGGGTCGGTGGCCCCGGTGAAGAAGCGTTCAATGTCTGTCTCGGCTTGCACGTTCGCAAAGGCCAAGGCCCAGCTTACGACTTCCTGCATCTGCATTATCGCAATCTTGGCGTACTTGTCGGCATGGGCATGCCCGTGTTGGACCACATTCGCCAAATGGCAATGACGCTGACCGATCCGCATTCCATGGGTCGCAACTTCGTTTGTCATTACTCGAAGCGTGACTGGAACGTCATTCCGGTCACGTCAGTAATTGAAGTCCAGTACGTGATGGCCCCCGGCACCGCATTGATGCAGAAACGGCACGGCGGCGAAGGCGTAAGCATTGTCATCGGCGGTGATGCCGGCACGCACGAAGGCGACTTCGCCAGCAGCATGATCTGGGCGAGCCGGCCGGGTGCAGAACTGCCCGTATTGATTCTCGTCACCAACAATGACTGGGGCATTTCCACGCCATTTGAATCGCAACATGCCGAGAAACACATCGTCGATCGTGGCAGAGCATTCGGCATCGAAGGCGAAGTCGTGGATGGCAACGACGCAATTGCCAGTTGGCACGCGCTCGCTCGCGGCTTCCGGCACTGCCGCACACGGCGCAAGCCATACATGATTGAAGCGCGCGTGAGTCGACTGCATGGGCACTCGTCTTCCTCCGGTGCCGGCCGGGAAAAAGGCGAAGTGGATCCGCTCGCCGAATTCGAGCGCAAGCTGCTCGATGGCGGCGCGATGGAACCTCACGAAGTCGCCGCCATTCACAATGCGGCTGCGGACGAGATCGAGGAAGCCGTGCGGCAAGCGCACACCGAACCACGTCCCACCGCCGCGGATGTGTACACACACACCTACGCCCCAAGCCAGGTTGATAGCGTGTATCCTGAGGACTATACCGGACTACCTTCCTAATCGGATTCCAAATGTCATTGGTCATTTGAAACTCACATGGCAACACTCGTTCAAGCTGTTCGCATGGCTCTCCATTTCGGCGAAGAGAATCTCGGCGTCACCGATGTTTTCGGCGAAGATGTCGGGCCACCGCTCGGTGGCGTGTTCACGGCGACGCAAGGTTTGCGGACGGCATGGAACTCTCCGCTGGACGAACGTGGCATCATCGGCTGTGCAATGGGCATTGCCTACGCGGGGGGCCGGCCAGTCTGCGAGATTCAATTCTGTGACTACGGCTTCAACATCATCGACCTATTGAAGGTGGCCGGCAATCAGCGCTGGGCCGGTGCCGGCCAATTCGACATGCCGATCGTGGTCATGACGCCATCGGGTTCCGGTATTCGCGGCAGCTTGTACCACTCCCATTCATTCGAGAGTTGGGCCACGCGGTTGCCCGGCTGGAAGATCGTGATGCCGTCAAATGCCCTGGATGCTTATGGCCTGATGCTCTCTGCTATTCAGGATCCGAATCCCGTCATGGTGTTATTACCGAAGGCGCTGTTGCGCATGCGTGGTGATGAGCCACTCCCGGGCGAACCAGCTGATGAAGATGCGCTCAAATCGATGATCGATGCTCCCGTCGGTGCGACTCGCGCGGATTGGACCCCGAAGTGGCCGGACTTGAAGCCACTGTTCATTCCGCTCGGTAAGGGCAGTTTGGTCCGTGAAGGGACTCACGCCACCGTGGTCAGCTACGGTCGCTTATTGCCGTTGTGCATGCAAGCCGCGGATCAGCTGTCCGCAGAACAGGGTTTGACCTTCGACGTCATCGACTTGCGCAGTCTATTCCCATACGATTGGGCCATGATCCGCGAAAGTGTGCTGAAGACTGGCCGGTTCCTCACGGTCAATGAGGACACCGAGGTGACAAACTTTGGCGAACACTTGCTCCGCCGGGTGACCGATGAGCTGTTTTACGACTTGATCGCCCGGCCGCGTGTATTGCTGGGCAAGCATGTGCCGGGCATCGGCTTGAATCAGAACTATGAAATGAACGAAGTGCCGCAACTCGCGGATGTTCTGGTTGCCATGCGCGAAGTGGCGACGGAAGCGGCATAACCGAGGCGAATATGGAATTCAAGCTCCCGCAGTTGGGTGAAGGCGTATACGAAGCCGAGTTGGTCAAGTGGCTGGTTGCCGCTGGCGACACCGTCCGGCCCGGTCAAGGCTTAATGGAAGTATTGACCGACAAGGCCACGATGGAAGTGCCGGCGGCCTTTGCGGGTGCGGTTTCGGGTCTGCACGCGCAAGTCGGCGATACGGTCAAAGTGGGCGATCATGTACTGACGTACAAACCATCGAATGCGGTGCCCGAGGAGATACCCGCACCGCCGCCACCGGTGAAGGTTGCCATTGAAGGCGTCGGGAACCTGCGAACAGCCACGGCGACGCTGCCCAAGCAAACGCTCAACGGCGACAAGGGTTCCAACGGCACGTTTCGGCATGAGCCAGTGAAGGCGTCGCCCTCGGTCCGGCACTTGGCCCGCAAATTAGGTGTTGATCTGGGTCGCGTTCGCGGCAGTGGCCCGAGTGGGCGAGTGCTGCTGGAAGACTTGCACATCACGCCGTCCGCTCCTGCGACTCGTGAAAAGCCCCGGCCCGCTCCCAGTGCGTCATTGGATGTTGGAAAGGCGGGCACCCGGTTCAAACTCGTAGGGCTGCGGCGAAAAATTGCCGAGCAGATGGTGCGATCCAAGCACACGATTCCGCACTACACCTACGTCGATGAATGCGACATTACCGACTTGGTCCGATTGCGAGCATCACTTCGGGAACCGTTCGAGGAAGCCGGCGTCAAGCTGACTTACCTGCCGTTCTTCGTAAAAGCAGTGGTGCTGGCTCTTAAAGAAGTGCCGATTGCTAATGCAACCTTTGATGAGGAGGCCGGCGAAGTCATTTTGAACGACGAGTATCACATCGGTATTGCGACGGCGACTCCCAACGGGTTGATTGTGCCGGTTGTCCATGAGGCCGACCGCAAGGATATTGCCACCATCGGCCGCGAAATCGACCGTCTGAGCAATGATGCCCGCGGTGGCCATTCGCGTTTGTCTGACTTGCGAGGCGGCACGTTTACCATCACCTCCATCGGTGGTATCGGCGGCTTGTTGGCCACGCCGATCATCAATCACCCGGAGGTTGGTATTCTCGGCATCGGCAAAGCGGTCAAGCGACCGGTGTACGACGCCGCCGGCCAGATCAAGCCGGCAGACATGATCTACCTCTCACTCTCATTTGACCATCGCATTGTCGACGGTGCCGTCGGCGCGGTGTTCGGCAACGCTCTGATCCGGCACTTGCAGAATCCCGCGCGGCTATTGTTGCCGGGAAAATTGGTCTAGTTCAAGTTCACGCAGGGATTGTGATCTTTTCGAACCTCGGCGGCAATTCATACTTTTGCGCGAGCGATTCAATTGGTTGGCCGAGATACTCCACACCTGTCGGCCCCAGACGGCCAAGTTTCTTGTTGGCACCAAGCATGATGTGCCCGATGCGCTCGGCAGGCAGACCCATAAGTCGGCAACCGACCGCATCGACGGCGACGAGATCGTTGCCCATTACTAGCGCGCCGGTGGGGCGGGCGGTGCCGTTTAGCGGGCCGTCACCTTCCATGCCGATGATGCCGTCGATGATCGCCAGATGCGGAGTACAAGTTGAAGCGATGTCGATGATGCTCTCGGCGATGCCGCGCCAATGCAACTCGTTCTTGGGCCAGCCATAACAAATACCGGGCAAAGTTCCAAACAGGTTTTTCAACGACAGCGTCGCACCGGCCCAATGATGCGTCTTCAACTTTGGCATCGAGATCAGTACGTCGGCAGTCGCCACTGTCTGCGCGATAAACAGGTATTCCAGACCCGTGAGCCGGCCAAGATTCTGCATCTTCTCCGGTTCATCGTGATTGAGATCCACAAAGCGCACGTTGTATCGCTGCAACACTTCTCCCAGGCCACTGGCTTCAACGAGGTATTGCACGTTGCGCCAATGCCCCGG
>JANLTA010000238.1:0-2204 GCA_031362705.1 Gemmataceae bacterium
GTTCGATATGGGTGGTATTGGGTCGGACCGAAACAGACCTTGGCAATCTGGCAACGGATGTTCGCTGGGAGCGACTGCCGGCTCCGCCTCCCAGCTTTCGTACCTGGACCGATGATTACTCCAACCTGCTGAACGTGTTCATGCTTGACCGCGAGTGAATGAGTGACGCCATTGCGACGGGTCGCTAAACTGACTTGATGCACGACGTTATCATTCTCGGCGCTGGTCACAATGGGTTGACCACTGCGGCGTATCTTGCCAAAGCCAATCTCAAGGTTCTCGTTCTCGAACGTCGGCCGATGGTCGGCGGCGCTTGCGTCACGGAAGAGCTTTGGCCCGGCTGCAAGGTCTCCACGGCGGCCTATGTCAATTCTCTGCTGCGGCCCGACATCATCCGCGAGTTGGAATTGAAGAAGCATGGCTTTGAAATGTTGCCGCGAAGCCCCTCGTCGTTTACACCGTTCCCGGATGGCCGTTATTTGTTGATGGGGCCAGATCCAAAGCTCAACCATGCCGAGATTGGCAAGTTCTCCAGGAAAGATGCGGAGAACTATCCCAAGTACGAGGCGATGCTTTCGCGCGTCGGTGAGTTTCTGGAACCGCTGCTGGACGAAACGCCGCCGAATCCCATGTCCAATCGCATCAGTGATCTGTGGCGACTGGCAAAGATCGGGCTGCGCTTTCGCAAACTCGGCAAGGACGCGGCCGAGGCGATTGAAGTGCTGACTGGCGCGGCTCGCCCGATTCTGGATCGCTGGTTCGAGTCCGAGCAACTTAAGGTGACACTTGCCACGGATGCCGTGATCGGTGCGTTTGCGTCGCCCACTATGCCGGGCACGGCCTACGTGTTGTTTCATCACGTCATGGGTGAATGCGATGGCGTTCGCGGTGTGTGGGGCTACGTCCGCGGCGGCATGGGCGGCATCTCCAACGCCTTGGCGTCGGCGGCCCAACAACATGGAGCCGAGATTCGCACCAATGCCGAAGTGATGAAGATCGTCGTGAAGAATGGCCGGGCGGCCGGCGTTGTGTTGAGAGATGGCACGGTGCTGCAAGCCAAGGTCGTCGCCAGTTGTGTGGATTCGCATGTCACGTTTCGCAAGCTCATGGATCAGCGCGACTTGCCGGCGGACTTTATCGCAGCCGTCGATGCCATCGATTACTCGGCGGCGACATGCAAGATTAACGTGCTGGTCAATGAGCCTCCGAACTTCACCGCGTGCCCCGGCACCAATGATGGAAAGGGCGCCCCGCACCATCGCGGCACCATGCACATTTGCCCGGACTTCGACACATTGGAACGGGCCTACGATGAAGCCAAGTACGGCAAGCCGTCGAGCACGCCGATTCTGGAAGTGACCATGCCGACGGCGGTCGATACATCGTTGACGCCGGCGGGTCAGCACCTCATTTCCATGTTTGTGCAGTATGCGCCTTACACGCTGCGTGACGGCAATTGGGACGATCATCGCGATAAGTTCGCCGACCGTTGTTTCGAGGTGATGGAGCAGTACGCGCCCGGCTTCCGCAAGTCGGTCATCAATCGGCAAGTGTTGACGCCCGTTGATCTGGAACGTGTTTACGGCCTCACGGGCGGCAACATCTTCCAGGGATCGATGAATCTGTCGAAGCTGTTCTTCCTGCGGCCGGCGGTTGGCTTTGCCGACTATCGCACGCCGATCCGCGGCTTGTATCTGTGCGGGGCCGCGGCCCATCCCGGTGGTGGCGTGATCGCAGCGGCTGGTCGGAATGCCGCGCGGGAGATCAAGAAGGACTGGAAGCGGCTGGCGAAGTAACGGCACCGCTCGCAAACGCGCGTGCATGGTTCACACTCCTTTCCTACGTTCGATTGTGGAACTTCTGCGTTCTCTCGCCGCACTTCCAGGAGGCACTTGGTACACGTATTCACAGAATCTCGACCCCTTTCCTCACGCCATCCGTGGCGCTTTTGCTCATCTCAATTCAGTTGTCAAAGAACACTCTCACTGGCGATAAGCCACCAGCCCTGGATTCCGGCGCCCGATCCTCGATCCTCAATCCTCGCACATAACTCCCTCGCCCCCATAGCCGCCCGCGCGCACTCCCACGCGCTGGAAAGGGGATGCCGCGGGCACTTGGGGTAATGTGGTCACGCTCGCTACGACCGCAGCGGCCGACCTGGTTGCCACACTCGAGGTGGGCGCGTGTGGCGCTTTGTTATTTGA
>JANLTA010000240.1:0-6695 GCA_031362705.1 Gemmataceae bacterium
GTCTTGCGCCGCCGGTGCGATTATCTCGCCACCCACCCCGACCAAGTCCAAGGCCGAATCGGCTTCCTTTGGTGCCTGAAACTATGATTGTTAGAGATTAGGGCAAGACGGTATAAGATGCAGAGTCGCATTAATTTCATCCGGACATTAAGACCGCAACGCCGCGCGCCTCAATTAGCTCCGACCGCATTCAGTATTTTTCTCTCCGGTGACGTGACGCACGGACGGGTCTGTTGCATTGCTTCAGAGTCGTTGATGGACTTAGGTCGGTGCCGAATCAAAGTATGCGCCCTCGTTTGTCGTGATGATTTTTCGACCCTCACGAATAGTTGTTCGAGTTCGCTGGCGTCCACCGGACACGTAAGACGGAACGTGAAGTATGAAGAGACGTGCGCCTCAGTTGAGTGGCATAGCGCAACACAAGTTAACCCGGAGGTTGCCACGGAATCAATGAGCCTCTGAGCAAGTCGCGTGGCGTCCGGTAAACGCATATCGATAATTGCCACGTCGGGAGAAAAGCCGTTTTCGACCGCGATGACAGCAGAAACAGGCTCCTCGCAGAACAGCGCGTAATGACCACGCATGGCGGAAATCATGGACGTATCGTTGGGATCAGCGTCCGCGAGGGCAACGAGAACGTTCAGCGGCTCCGGTGGGATATAATCGTATGACATCATCGTTCACTGGTCCCTTTCGGAACATATCGAACAACTGCACCAGAACTTTCGCGTGAACAAACGCGAACGTACGGGACGCCAATCCACTACCTGCAACGGCGATCTTGTTCTGGGGAAGTGCTGAGAGTCTCAATGATGATAAACCGGTGATATGCTTATCGATTTGTCCTTTGACTGTCCAGCAAAAACTAACTATTTCCAAACCGGTTCGCATGTGGCACTAATTCAGCGTGATGGCAACAATCGACTTTTCATCCGCCCCGATCGTCGTCTCGAGACAATCGCCTGTTTGGATATTGAACCGTCTTTTCAGCAGGCGCATTTGCACGTTGCTGTCTCTTGCCGAGTCATCCAGCGAGCCGGAAAGCACGAGAAAGTCGGCGGCTCGTGTGCAGGCTACATAAAGAACACGCAACTCTTCTGCCTGTTCCAATGGATCTTCGCGCCGGCGATACAACTTGCGTGCGAACTTGGGAAATGGCTCTGGCTCTTCGTTGGGCGGTGCGGCTATGCAACCATAGTCATCGTCCCATACCACCGAAGGATCGTAGCCGGCGCGTGTCTTTGCCGCGAAGTCGGGCAGAAACACAACCGGGAACTCCAACCCTTTCGCCTGGTGAATACTCATAATGCGCACGACATTCGACTCGGCCGGCTGCGTCGCGGCTTGTTCTTCCCGAGGTTGAGCTGTGACTAAGTCTTCGAGCTTCCGCACGAAATCATCCAACGTAAATCCACCGGCAGCGTCGAAGGCTCGTGCCTGATCAATGAGTTTCCACAGGTTGGCCAGCTTGCGGTCGCCAAGTGGTTCGTATTGCAGCGCTGCATCACATCCCGAATCGGCGATCACGCGATTGAGCAACTGCGCGATCGGCAGCCGATCTTTCGTTTCGCGCCAACTCTGAAACCAGTTAGCAAATCGTTCGGCCGCCTCGCGATCGGCGGCCGACCATTCAGTCCGGACATCACCGTCGATCAATGCACTCCACAAGCCGCCTTCATGGCGCGACAATTGATACAGACCGTCATCACTGAGACACCCAAACGGTGAGCGCAATACGCCAGCGAGGGCCAGCGAATCCAGCGGATTGCCCAACGCCAGCAGCAGATTCAGCACATCATAGATTTCCTGCTGGGCGTAAAAGGCCCGGCCGCCGACGACGTAGTAATTCAAACCCGCTGCGCTCAGCGCCGCTTCATAGATGCCAACATTCGACATGGCTCGAAACAACAACACGATGTCGCCGGCGCGGACGGATCGCAACATCGGAGGCATGTCCTTGACTCGCTCCGTCGCGATCTGTTCCTCATTGGCAATCATCGCAGCAATGCGTTCGGCAATGCGTTTGGCCTCCGCTTGCCGGTTGGCCCGGGCGTCGCCATCCGCCGGCGTCCAGAGAAACTCCACACTTGGCTTCGGGTTGACCTGCGGCACATGCGGCACCAGCGACTCATAGCCCGGCATATCGCGGCACAATAATGCGTTAACGAAGTGCAGTATTGCCGGCTGACTGCGGTAGTTGACGGTCAACGACAGTTGCCCGCCCTGGCTCATTTGCTTGCGCAAATTCGTGAACAGATCCACGTCGGCGCCGCGAAAACGATAGATCGATTGATTGGCATCCCCCACGGCAAACAACTTGCCCGTCGTCAATCCCTTGCCGACCAACAACTCGACAATTTCCATCTGCACCGGGTCCGTGTCCTGAAGCTCATCCACGAGCAGAAACTTGTATTGCTTCTGACAGACGGCCCGCACCTCCTTGCGATCGCGCAACAGGTTGCGCGCCATGATCAACTGATCGTCGAAGTCGATCACCCCGCGACGACGCTTCTCGGCGGCGTAGGCACCATCGCACGCCAATGCCACGCGAAGAAACATTCGGCCAATGTCAGCGGCGCGTTCCAATCCAACTTGCACGGCAAACAACGGCTCGATGTCATTATCAATGAACTTGCGAAGTTCCGTGAGCGCGTCTTTGACCCGCTCATACTCCTCAGGGCGTGACCATTTGGACTTGGCTTCGCCGCCCTTCACGCCGGCTGCTTCACGAATGCGAGCCAGTGCCGTGACCGGATCGCTCGCAGACGACAATTTGGGAAACTCATCCAATATCAGCGCGACACGGTCGGCCATCTTCGGCCCCGGCATCCGCGTGTCGTTGATGATCGTCAACAGGCCGGCGACTTCACTGCCAGGTCGATTCAACTCATTCAGTTGCGATTGCCGTGCGGCCCCCCATGCGGCAATCCAAGCATGTGTGGGCATTTCAATCCACTCCGCCCAGCGTGATGGGTCGCGATGCTGCAAGAGCCCATCGAGGCCCGAGCGCGTCGCATTCCAGCCGTACCATCGGACCAATTCACACAGTGCCTTACCGTTTGTATCGTCCGTTTCGAGCAAACCGTAGAGTGCATCGCGAACAGCTTTGTTGCGCAAGCTCGGCGCGATGGTCTCATCCAGGACTTCCAGGCCAGGATCAAGGCCGCCGACTAATGCGAATCGTTGCAGCAGTTGCGTGCAGAACGAGTGAATGGTGCCGATGTTGGCTGTTTCGAGATCTCGTTCCTGATCGCGCCAGAGTCGTCGTTCTTCGTCGGATTGCGCTTGCAACGTCCGCGCCCGTACCGCCGTCTGTATGCGCTTGCGCATTTCCCGCGCAGCTTTGTCGGTGAATGTGAAGGCAATGATTTCGCTAACGGCTGCGCGATCGACGACGAGATGCGATACATATCGCTCGGTCAACACTCGAGTCTTGCCGCAGCCCGCGACGGCCGACAAGACGACGGATGTGCCGCGCACGTCCACCGCCCGCTGCTGCTGTTCAGTCAATTCACTTGTGGATGTGTCACTCATCGACATCACCCTCGACCACCGGCAGCGGGAGATTCCACGTCTTGTCCCGCTGGCTCTGAGCGATCCGGCACATGCGATTAAACTCGCAATAGTCGCAGGAGTCTTCATGCCGCGGCTTCAACGGGAACTCGCCGGCGCGGATGTGTTCGGCTAGCGTGACAAGCCACTCCTCCAGCCGCCGGCGATATTCGGGCCACACGAATGCTTTTTTCGATGAAACCAGTTTCGGGCCATCGTCCAACGGCAACCAGTACAGCAAGCCCAACGGCTTGGCGTCGCCCAGACGATGCTCAGCCGCCAGAGCGTAAACCGCGAGTTGCAGGCTTTCCATTCTTTCAACGGCTGGTTTGGTGTAGTTGCCCCGACGGCCGGTCTTGTAATCGACAACGAGGAAACCGACGACGCCGGCGTCCGTCTCGATCACATCAATCCGGTCAATTCGCCCGCCCAGCTTCATTCGCTTTTCGAAATGTTCGACAACGATCTCGTACTTCTCCTCCAGAAACTCCGTTCGCGGTGTGCCGAAATCTGCCCATTCCAACTGGTGCTTGACCGAATGCGCTGTGTAGTTAATGGCCGAGCGTTGAAGCCGTTCCAGCTCCAATTGCCAGAGAATCTTGGTCGTCCGGCTGCCAGCCCGATTGGCATACTCCTGAATCGCGAACGCCAACTCCTCACTGAGTCGTTGGCCGGGATCCGCAAGTTGCACATTGCCGCGATGTAACCGCGTCAGCGCCCGGTGATATGCCGATCCACGACGATGCGCTTCAATCTCCTCGGATGGATCGTTCCACCTCGTCAACTTGAGCACGCGCCCGGCAAAGAACTTGAACGGGCATGAGACGTATGCTTCCAACGATGTCGGCGATAGCGCTCTGTCCGGCCCAAACCGCTGCTCAACTTGCTTGCGCACGTTTACGTTGGCCAACATGCCATTGTAAGGGCTAAAGTCGCCTTTGCCGTACCGTTGCCGCCCCATGCGTTGGACAGACGCCAGGTGCGCGGCCAACTCGGTACTCACAAGCGATCCGCTGCCTTCCTTTCGAGCGAAACGAATGCGATCTTCACGGCTCGATAGCGGTGCGTCGGCGTCCAAGCCATCAATGAGCATGGTGCGTCGGTCATGCTGGATCACGGATTGTCCGTTCCGGTCGTGGCCGAACACATCTTCACGAATTGTCCGCAGGAACGAACTCGGCAACAACTCCTGACCCTTCTCGTCCGTGGCGGGATAACTTAGCGTCGACGATTGCCGCGCACCAGTTATCAATCGCAGAAACAACAACTTCTCGGCCGGCAACCGCTCGGCCGCCACCTCAAGATCAAGGCCGACGCCGCGAAAGGCCGCCCGTTCGGCTTCGTCGTACAGACGGGGTCCAGCGGAAAGATCGGGAAAGCCGCGCTCGCCGAGACCGAGCACATACAGATGGTCGGAAATCAGCCCCGCAGCCGACGCAGCCGGTAATACCCTCACCTGACCCGCCGCAGGTGTGGAACTCGGCCGATTCGCCAGTGCCGCCAATTCGCCGAGTCGATTCAAGAATTGATCGTGCGACCAGATTCGTTTCGGCGCGATCTGTCGTTCGCGTTCGCCCCAACCTGCTAAGTCGGCATGAAGTTGTTGCAATACCGAATCGCCCTCGGGCCAACCTAGTTGCCTAACAAACCCATCGAACCATTGCACATGTGCATCAAATGTCGCCTGTTGCGGCGCATCATCCCACAACGTGAAAAAACGCTGCAAGAAAGGCAAACAACGTTTGGCCAATTCATGAATCTGTGCCTGCTGCGTTTTCTCAGCCTCTTCATCCTCCAGCGGCGTCGGAACCGCAGCGGCCCAGCGTGTCGCGGCACCGAGAATTGCCTCGGGTCCGCGTGGCTCATTCAATTGCCGCAGTAACATATCCGCCGCCAAGGGCAACGTCGCATCCGTCACCAGTTCTGGCCACGCAGGTCGAAACAGCGTGCTTCGCAACAATGCCGACACATCGGCAAACTGAAAACCACTGTTTGCCACTGAAACCGCTTTGAGCAACCCGGCGACGACCGGCACGCGCGAAAGCGACAGGTTCGCATCCAACTCGAACGGAATGCCATACTCGGTAAACGTCTCGTTAATCAGATCGGCATAAGTGCCTAGTTGGCGGATCGCTACGACAATCGATTCGGGATGAACGTGATTGTTCAATTGCGTCTTGATGGCCCGCGTCACCATCCGTACTTCGCCGACTATTCCGGGTGCCTCAATGATGAGTATGCCATTCGCTTCATCGCCTGTTGGCGTATTCTCAACAAACAAATACTGCGTGAGGTGCCGCAACCCCTTGGGCCATGTGTCTTCATTCGGCTTCGCCAAAGTGGGCGCGTGACTCTCAACGTGTGGGAACGCTTCGTACACTTTCGCCACATCAATTGCCGCGAATCGCTCGGACTCATCGCCATCGCCCGGCAACGTCAGCCACGTCTCGCCGACATGTGTCGCCAGCCGCTGCAACAGGGCCAGTTGCGGGGGCGTCAACGTCGCAAAGCCATCCACTAACAGCGCATCGCCCAGTGCCGGCCAGCGTTTCCGACTCATCGCTAACTGATAAACCGCATCGCGGTCGAGGAAGCGGTGTTGTGTCAACAAGGTTTGATACGACTGATAAATCAAAGCAACATCATGATCGAGATGGCGTCGGCCAGCGACTTCGCCCGCAAACTCAACGAATTGCTCCGGCGCGACGCCGAGATTCTTGAGTTCCGAAATGAACGAGAAGACGAGACCGACGCCGCTGTGCGCTTCAATCAACTTGCCGAGGAACTTCAACTTGCGTTGCCGAGTCAACTCTTCAATAACGTGGCGCATCAACAGCCGTTGCTGCGGCTCCGACAACAGCGGCTGATCCGCGGGCGGTGCCGCCAGCTTCAGCGCCAATTGCGGGAATGTGAATGCGTGATCGAAATCGTGGCCGTGCCGCTCTGTGGGCACAAGCCAAATGGGCGCGTTGAATGTTTTGGCCGCTTCACGCAACCGTGTCGAGTCGCCAAAGACAAGATGAACGCGGGAAGACATGGCGGCGAGGCCGTTTTGGCGAGCGTCGAAGCGTAAGCTCGACGTGCATTGAAACCACGTCGAGCTTACGCCTCGACGCTCGCGGTGAAAATACCATTTAACTGGC
>JANLTA010000293.1:0-3410 GCA_031362705.1 Gemmataceae bacterium
AAATGGTGCCATTTAGCATTGACCAGCTTCGCGCAGTCGCCGACCGCGTCGCAGCGTCATTTAGCGCCACGACTTTTTCGCCATACCGTTTGCGGCGAGACTAGGGCAACGAACTCCCGAACCGCAGACGGAACTGCACGAAGTCGGAGGCAGCGACGGCACCATCGCCGTCGAAGTCGAACGCGGCACTGGTGCCGCCCAAACTCAGTCGGAATTGGATGAAGTCGTTGGTGGCCACTGTTTTGTCGCCATCAATGTCGCCGAAAAGTCGATGGAAGGCCACAGTCTTGTTGTCGCCGCCGGTGCCGTCGCCGTTCCCATCGAATAGGTTGCCGGCTAAGTCCATCGATTGTGTGCCGCTAATCGTCAACGTGTAGTTGCCATCAACCAGTGATCCGAATTCAGAATTCGCGCCCGACCATGTTAATCGCATGATCGTGCTTTGAGGCGTGCTGGCCGAGGAATCGAACGTCAATGGCACGCCGCCACCACCGGAGCGAACAACCTGAAACGCGTTGACGAGTTCGACGAACTGCATCGGCTTGTTGAAGGTGACTGTGAGGCTTGTGACGCGCGAGCGCTGCGTCACGCCATCGTTGACGACCACGGTAGCCGTCGGAAGACGATTATTGACGGTGTAGGTCGGACCGACAATCGGAACGGCCGTGGCAAGTGGATTGCCGACGGTGTCGCCGAAACCAATCTTGGATACCACATTGAGGCCGAGCGTGCCGGCTCCGGCACCTGCGAAGGCCGTCACAGTGTAGTTGCTGCCCGAACCGGTAACCGATGTCACGTAGGCACCAATCAAGCCCGTGGCGACCACGCCAAAGTTACTAGTATTCAGGCCGGAGATCGGTTCGCTGAAGACCACGTTCCAACTGACGAGATCACTTGATGTGGGGTTCGCGCCACTTCGATTAAAAGAAACAACGGTGGGGTTACTCGTGTCGATGCGAAAAACATCGATCTTCGTGAACGTCGCCGGAATAAGCCCGCCAAGGCTCTTGCCTCCAGCGGCGCGCACGTCGACATCGGGCAAGTCCACGCTAAGGTCGGCAACGGTGTATCGTGCTACGTAGGTATCAAGCGCAATCCAGGAACCGCCGGCGGCGGCGAGCGAAGGCAGCGGATTCTCCACCGGGAATGTGATGGTCGGCGTGACGGTCGCATCCATTGATGTGTTGTAGGTGACAACAACCTGGAAGGACGACGGCCCAGCGAGTAGGTCGCTCACCGGGCCGGGCGAAGTCTTGATGCTCGTGACTACTGGTGTGATCGCCGGGGCGAGATTCCACAGTTCACGACTGTGAACCACATCCGCGGCTGTGAAGAATACGGTACTGCCGACGATCGTCAGCAAAGCAGGTTCCGACGAACCAGACCCCGGTGCGATATCGGCCACGCGGGTTGCGGTGGCACCCGTAGACGACCATAATTCGATACCACTGCTGCCATCATTGGCGCTGAAGACCAATGTGCCGGCGCAATCGATCAGATGCGCAGGGCTTGATGATCCAACACCGAGGTTGATATCCGCGACACGTGCGGTCGCCGCGCCATCGGTTTTCCACAACTCGGTGCCACTAGTGCCATCGTTGGCCGCGAAATACACCAGCGCACCTGACACAGTCAAACCTTCGGGATTGGAGCTGCCCTTGCCCAAATTGATATCGGCGACCGGGCTGACGGTCGTGCCGTTCCACCTCCACAACTCAACACCGGTCGAGCCATCGTTGGCGGCAAAGTAGAGCGAGGTGCCGAACGCGGCGAGACTGGTCGGGTTGGCATCAGCAGGGCCGGGGTTGATGTTCGTCACACGAGTCGTTGTGATGCCATTGCTTTGCCAGAGTTCGACGCCAGCAACAGGATCAAACGCCGAGAAATAGAGTTGCCCATTGAGATTCGTCAGGAGATCAGGATTGCTGGAGCCGGTGCCGGGATTGATGTCGGCGACACGGGTGGCAGTAAGTCCATCTGACTTAAACAACTCGACGCCGCTGCCATCGTTGGCCGTGAAATAAAGGGTGCCGCCGAGATTGAAGAGATGTGTGGGTAGCGAACTGCCTGGTCCAGAAACAATGTCCGCAATTCGGGTGGTACCGATCGCCGTCCCGTCGCTCTTCCAAAGCTCCGCGCCGGAAGAATCAAGGGCTGAAAAATAAAGTATGCCGTTGACGTTGACAAGATTCATAGGGATTGAAGACATCGATCCGGGCATGATGTCCTTGACCATCGTGGTGCCGGCAGGGGTTCCATTACTCTTCCACAGTTCATAGCCATTGCTACCGTCGTTAGCAGTGAAATAGAGGGTGCCGCTGACGTTGGTGGGAAATCGCAGGCCGGAGCCATATTCGCCGGGATTAATGTCAAGCACCAGCGATGTTGTGGTGCCATCGCTTTTCCATAATTCCGATCCATGAGACGCATCCGTGGCCGCGAAGTAGATTGTCCCGTTAACGTTGGCCGTCTCAAAAATTTGCGCAGATTCGGTGCCGGCGTTGATGTCGCGAACGAGTTTAGTAGTTGGTCCTGTTCCGTTAGACGTCCAAAGCTCGATTCCGGCTTTGTCCACGGCCGAAAAGTACAAGTGTCCGCCGACATTGACCAGCGAGGTCGGTGTCGCGCCAAATGGCCCGGGAATCAGGTCGACAACGAGCGATGGCAGCCCCGTCCCGGAGACCGTGTAAAGCTCAGTACCCTGAGACAGAGCTGTCGCCGCGAAAAACACGGTTCCATTGACAGTAACGAAGCCATAAGGCGAGCTTGGTGAAATTCCCGTGTTGATATCGACCACTTGCACGGTGCCACCGAACGTTCCGTTGGACCGCCACAGTTCTTGGCCATTGGCTTCGCTGGTGCCTGCGAAAAACAAATACTCGCCGGCGTTATAAATGTTCGTTGGGTTCAGGCCGCCATTGATGTTGGACAACATCGACGCGGATGTGTTATTCGCGCTCCATAATTGGAACCCACCTAGTCCGTCGATGGCTCGGAAACACAATGTGCCGTTGAAGTTGACCAGGTTGTCCGGAGTCGAACCGTTGACGCCGGCATAAATATCGGCAACTCGCGTTGCGACCAAGCCATCCGTACGCCACAACTCCGTCCCGGTCATGCCATCGTCAGCCGAGAAGAACAACGTCGAGCCTACGGACGTGAAGCCTGATGGCGACGACGATCCTACACCGGATTTAATGTCGGCCACCCGTGTTGTCGTGGTACCGTTTGACTTCCATAACTCGACGCCGCTCGTGCTATCATTCGCTGCAAAATACAGATTGTTGAGATGATTGTAGAATTGCCCGGCCCCGGACGAACCCGTGCCAAGATTGATATCGGCGACCAGGCTCGTCGTGGTCCCGTTCGATTTCCACAACTCCGCTCCGGCGGTGCCGTCGTTGGCGCGA
>JANLTA010000297.1:0-6440 GCA_031362705.1 Gemmataceae bacterium
TTGGCGATTTACGAACTCGACGGCGACACTATGAAGATCTGCTACGACCGCGAAGGTAAGAAACGCCCCACCGAGTTTAAAGCCGACAGCGATAAGACTCTGTTGGCCGTCTACAAGCGAATCAAGGGTTAGCCGCGACGCGAAGGCTTTGCGGAGCGGAGCGCGAACCATGTCCCGTGAAGCGATCATCACCGGAGCCAACGACGACGACCGCCAGCGCGATGCCGCCTTGCGCCCGCGACGGCTGTCCGAGGTGATCGGCCAAAAGCAAATCGTCCGCAAGCTCGAAATCCATGTCCGCGCTTGCAAGAAGCTCAACGAACCGCTTGGCCACATGCTCTTCGATGGCCCGCCGGGGCTGGGCAAGACTACGTTTGCCACGGTGTTGCCGAATGAACTTGGCACTTCAATTCAAATGACCAGCGGACCTGCGCTCACCAAGCCGGCCGACTTGTTGCCGTTCCTGACCAATCTCGAAGAAGGCTCCGTACTTTTCATTGACGAAATCCATCGCATGCCCAGTGTGGTTGAAGAGTTCATCTACCCGGCCATGGAAGACTTCCGCGTGGACATCGTCCTGGGCGAAGGTTTGAACGCCCGCACGATTTCTATGCCGCTGAAGAAGTTCACGTTGATCGGCGCGACGACGCGCAGTGGCATGTTGTCTGGCCCATTGCGTGATCGCTTCCGCATGCATGAACATTTGGAGTTTTATTCCGTTGAAGAGTTAGCCCAAATCGTCGCCGTGAATGCGAAGAAATTGAACACCGACGTCGATCCCGAGGCGGCGACCGAACTGGCTCGCCGCAGCCGGGGCACGCCACGCATTGCCAACTCCCGGCTCTATTGGGTGCGCAGTTATTCCGCCAGTGAGTCGGATGGCCGTGTCACCACGGAGATTGCCCATGCGGCATTGAATCTGGCTGAGGTAGATGGCGAAGGCTTGGACAAACAGGACCGGCGCTACCTGGAAACACTGGTCGGCGTCTTCGACGGTGGGCCGGCGGGCGTCGAAGCCATTGCCGCGACCATGAACCTCGCCGCCGACACCTTGGCAGACGAAGTCGAACCATTTCTGCTGCGCGAGCAATTCGTCGTGCGCACGCCCCGTGGCCGCATGGCCACACCGAAGACCTATCTGCACCTTGGTAAGACGCCCAAACCGGCGGCGGTCATGTCCGCAGAATCGTCACTATTCAATTGATCGTTGCGTTCACTTCGTCAAGTTGGCGAAGTGGCGTCGGCGTGCGCGTACTGAGCGCGCTTGCGGGCGCTGCGTCAAGAGGAAAACCACCTACTGAGTTTGAGTGCGGTGGGTCGTCGTGGTAGCGTAATCGTGTGAGGCGGCACGGCCCGAATCTGGGCCACTTCAACCGCCCGTCTAACGCGCCGGTGCTGACGGTCTTGTGGATCGGCCCGGTTGCATCTGTTGACGCTGCGGCGCATACGCAACTCGTTGCACGCAACGCGCTTCTGCCAGACTCAGTTCGAGTGGGACCGCTCGTGCGGACGATACCGTTCAGCGTGTGGCCCAATTTGTCGTGTGCGCCTTGCAATCGCCTCGGCAGTCTGCGAAGAATGTAACCGCCCACGGCAGGACTCACACCGTCGGCAAGGTTTACGCAACCCGGCAGGCTTAACTCGCCCGGCCGACTGAATTACACCGCTTGCGAGGATTGTCTTCATGGCTCGACTCCGCCGCATTAGCAGCGACGCCGTCCAGTCCCCACTGGAAACCTACTTGCGTGAGATCAACGAGACGCCGTTGCTCAGCGCCGACCAAGAGAAGGAACTCGCTTACCGCATCGAGGATGGCGACAACGCCGCCCGCGACCGGATGGTCCGCGCCAACCTTCGCCTCGTGGTCAACATCGCCCGGGGTTACACCGGCAAAGGCCTGGCGCTGCAGGATCTCATCGAAGAAGGCAATCTCGGCCTGCTCCGCGCGGTCGAAGGTTTCGACCCGTCGATGAATACTCGCTTCTCCACTTACGCCAGCTACTGGATCAAGCAATCCATCAAGCGGGCTTTAGTGAACACCGCTAAGACCATCCGCATCCCGGCCTACATGGTCGAATTGCTGGCGAAATGGCGGCGGGCCACCAACAAGCTCACCGACGAGTTGGGTCGCGTGCCGACGCATGAAGAAACGGCCCGACTGCTGGGATTGCCAAAGAAGAAGCTGAGCATCATCAAGAAAGCCATTCGCGTCTACAATTCCGCCCCGCAAACCGATCAAGCCGACGGCAGTTGGTCCATCGATGAGATGGTCGAAGACGGCCGCGCCCGGACGCCGGATGTGGACATGGTCGAAAGCGACGACCTGACACACGTCCTCGGCATGCTCGACAAAATGGACAAGCGCGAAGCGACAGTACTGCGGATGCGCTTCGGCCTGGATGCCGATGAGCCAAAAACGCTCAAGGAAATCGGCGAGTGCCTCGGCCTCACCCGCGAACGCGTCCGCCAAATCGAAAGCGAAGCGCTAGCCAAACTCAGCGAAAGTATTGCGGTTGATTGAAGTTAATTGCGTCGCGGCTGGTTAGCCGCGACGCGAAGGCTTTGCGAAGCGGAGCGCGGAATAGCGGTTAGTCACGACGTAGTTCGACGATGCGGTCAATCCAAGGTCTTCTTTTCGTTTTCGCCCGTCTTGGAATACCCGTCATCGTTGTACTGCGTAATTCCGAGTGCGGTACCAAACAAACATCCTGACAAAGCGCCAATCAACAGTCCCTTCACACGAACCCGATCCGTCGTCGAATCCCCGACCAACCATCCGAATTGTGCCCCCACTGCACCGCTCAGTACAATCGCGGCCACCACGGTTGCACGCGCCAGCGCCTTGCGGTTTCTCACCGCCGACGATGAGATCCGCAGACCGACAACTAAACCGACAAACCCGCCAAACGTTGCTGCGAGCAAGCTGTGGTCCAAAGGTACGTAGCCACGTTCGTCCTTGGGCTTATGAAGCAGCATTGCCACACAATCGCCGATCGCGATGCCGGCCAGAGTAAAAGCGAGAACAAGAATTATCTGCCGTCGATCCAACTGCGAAACTCCGTGTGCCGTGTTCACAATCCGAAAACTACAATGCCAACACCCGCGCCAACTCATCCCGCTGCGCCAACAGTTCCGGCCCTACATTCTCCCACGTCACCAATTGCACGCCATCCTCAACCCGCCGCAGCGTCACCATCCCCGCCGGCAGTGCCACGCGTAACTCACGCCAATCCGCCGGTGGCTCCTCATCGGGAAACGCGGGCAGCCCATCAATCATCCGCAGCGGCGCAGCAAATGACAAACGGCCAGCAATGCTGCGCCATTCCGGCATCGGGCACGTTACCGTGACATCAAGTCCCATTACGCTTTTTCCGTGTGCTGTAACACATGCCCGGCACGTATTTCATCCATCACGTGAATGAGTCGCTCCATGTCGCCCGGCTCCCATTCGACTGTTTCGATCTTCTGCAATAGTCGCTTGATGTCGTCGGTACGGACGTTATTGGACAGTTTCAACGCCGCTCGGGGATTCGGTATGCTGTTCACCAACACCAAGGCGATCGCACACAGCGACAGGATCAATCCCAGAATACCCCAACGGAATTGATCGACGAAGGCAAAGGCATCGTGGGACACGCGGTCATCCGCCCGGCCAATCATCACGGAGGCTAAGGGCACCAAGATGATCACGATGGCCGTGTAATTGCGCCAGAACTGCGCCCGCGTGGTTGATCCACAAATATCGACCAGCAAATCGAACAAGGCTCGCCACAATCCGCCGGCGACCATGAGTGCTAGTCCGACTGTGCAAACCAGGGCGAGAATGAAGCTGGTAAATGGGTCCATGAGCGGCAACCTCCGGGTTACTGTGCATCATCCTATCCGTAGATCGGGATGCTGTTTAACATTTGTCGCGGAATTGCGGCCATCGGGTTCAACGCGTCCCGTATTGCAAATGAACAGACGGCTCGCCACAATTAACTTCCTGAACTGTGTGTCAGATTCCGGAGACTGTTCCAGTGATCGAGGTCCGTTGCCCCGGTTGTGAGGCGCTGTTGCGCATTCGCGATGAGCTTCGCGGCAAGACCGGCGCTTGCCCGAAATGCAAGTCGCGCGTCCATATTCCGGGTCATGCGGAGGGGTTAGATGTTGTCGTGGAAGACAATGTGCGGGTGCCGGTGATCCGGGCTAATCCGCGCGCAGCTTTATTGCCCCCGCCGCGACAGGTCCGTGAATACGACGAGTATGAGGATGAACGACCGCGGCCCGTTCGGCGACGCAGACGGCGACGCGATTTCGACTACGGCAACATCGTGGTGATCGGCGTCAGTGTGGCGTTGGGAGTGGGTTTGCTCTGTTGCGTGTTAAGTCTTCTGCATTGGGGATTTGCTTTCCCCGCCATCATGATTGGCATGGCCCTGGGAGCGACTGGTGGGATTTGGCATCTCGTTCTTGCCTTCCAGGAAGATCCCGTTTGCGGCATCATGTGTATGTTCGTGCCGTTTTACTCGCTCTACTATCTCATCACCCGGTGGGACGAGACGATGCGGCCATTCCTCGTGAATCTTGCCGGCGTGTTTCTGATGATCGCGTCATTTGTATGCCTGATCGCGATGGTGCCCAAGGATCGCCAGGCCAAATTCAATAACGGTGAGCCGGGAATGTTCCAACCGCCGAATATGGCACCTCGACGCGGAAGGTGAGTTACGATGCGGCGAATGCGTAGCGGTGGTGGGCTGGCGGCAATCTGGTATTCGCTGCGCATGGCCCATCGTGTGGGTTGGGGGCGGCTATGGTCGGCCATGCGCAGCAAGAACGCCTGCAAGACTTGCGCTCTCGGCATGGGCGGGCAACGCGGCGGCATGGTCAACGAAGCCGGCCACTTTCCCGAGGTGTGCAAGAAATCGTTTCAGGCTATGGTGGCCGACTTACAAGGTGGGATCGCCAGCGACTTCTTTCAAACGTATTCCATCGCGCAACTGCAATCCCTGAGTTCACGTGAGCTGGAATGGTCCGGCCGGCTGACCATGCCACTTTATGTCGGGCCAGGCGACACGCACTACCGGCCCATCGAGTGGGATGAAGCCCTCGGCAAACTTGCATCGCAATTGAAAAGCCACGGGCCGGATGAAGCGTTCTTTTACGCCAGCGGCCGCTCGTCCAATGAAGCAGGTTTCTTGCTGCAGCTTTTCGCCAGACTTTACGGCACGAACTACGTCAACAACTGCTCGTACTATTGCCATCAGGCCAGCGGCGTCGGACTGACTCGTGCCATCGGTTCCAGCACCGCAACGGTCGCACTCGAAGACTTGGGACTGACCGACCTGTTTGTGCTTATCGGCGGCAACCCCTCCTCGAATCATCCGCGTTTGATGACGACCCTGAAAGATATTCGCAATCGCGGCGGCAACGTCATCGTCATCAATCCCGTGCGAGAAGTCGGGCTCGGAACATTTCGCGTGCCGTCCGATGTGATGAGCTTGCTGTTCGGCACCAAGATCGCGTCGTTGTACCTGCAACCGCACATCGGCGGCGATATCGCATTGTTGACCGGTGCGGCCAAGCTGCTTCTGGAACGCGGCGCGATTGACAGTGGATTCATCCACCATCATTCCGACGGGTTTGACGATTTTAGCCGAAGCGTGGAGGCGACACCGTGGTCCGACCTAATTGCATCGTCCGGCGTCAGCCGCGACCAGATTGAAGCGTTTGTTGATCTCTATGCCAAGTCGCGCCGTACAGTGTTCGGTTGGACGATGGGCATTACGCACCATCTGCACGGTGTCGCCAATGTGCGATCCATCGTCAATCTGGCAATGCTTCGCGGCATGGTGGGCCAGCCGGGTGCCGGGTTGTTACCCATTCGCGGGCACTCCAATGTGCAAGGCATGGGAACCATCGGCGTCACCCCGCAACTCAAGCAATCCATCCTGGACAATCTGGAACGGCTGCTCGGCGTATCGTTGCCGCGTTCACCCGGCCTGGACACGATGGCATGCATGGAGGCGGCCGACACCGGCAGAATGCGCTCAGCAATGTGTCTGGGCGGCAATTTGTTCGGCTCCAACCCCGATTCCGAATTCGCTCGTCGGGCCATCGGCAAGCTCGACATGGTGTGCTATCTCAATACGTCGCTGAACACCGGGCTGGTGCATGGCCGGGCGAAACACACTTTGATTTTGCCCGTCCGAGCCCGCGATGAAGACCCGCAACTGACGACCCAGGAATCGATGTTCAGCTACATGCGCGTCAGCGAAGGTGGGGATGCACGTCTCGATGGCCCGCGCACCGAGGTCGATCTGTTAGCCGACTTGGGCCAGCGCATTTTCGGCGACACCGGTCCCGTCAACTGGCGCGAAATGCAGCTGCATGCCAGTATTCGCTCGTTGATGGCCAAGGTGATTCCCGGCCTGGAATCGCTTGAGCACGTGGACCGTGAC
>JANLTA010000305.1:0-2046 GCA_031362705.1 Gemmataceae bacterium
CCGGGGATGCTGCGGGCGCAGGGTGTCAATGAAGTTGTCTATGAGCCGCAGGAGCCGATTCGCAACGAAGTGATTCGCCGGCCGTTCCGCATGTTGGTCGGGCCGATTGACAAAGTGAAATCCAGTCATCCGCACGACCGTCTGCCCGAAGCGCAGTTGGCCGATTGGTATCTCAAGTCACAAAAGATCGACGACGTGCCGCCCGAGTTGGTGCAGCGATTGCGTACCGCCGCCGATCAGGTTTCCGAAGGGACCGACGAAGTCACGCAGCAGCGCTGCCGCCGGGTAGCCCGGCTATTTACCTCGCTGACGGCGTTTCAGGGCGAACGCTCCGCCGTCGCCGGCCGTTATCTCCGGACCGACGAGGGGAAAAAAGCTCTCGAAGAAGTCCTGCAGCGGGAAGTCGAGCATCGGGCCAAAGACATCGATGCTCAGGTCAAGCAACTTCAAGCCGAGCAGGTGTCGCGGCGACAACAGTTGAGCGACGAACTGGAGAAACGACAGCGCGAACATGATGAAGCCATTGAGAAACTGGAACGCGGCATCGCTCAAGTGGAATCACGGCGCGATGCGCTCAATCGCGAACAGGAGCAGCTAAACGTTCGCTTGCGCGACGGCATCTCCCATCTCACAGAACAGATTCGTGAACAGGTGCCACTGGTGGCCGCGCTCGCGGGCGGCGTCCATGTGATCGCGTCCGGAGCCACCGCCGCGTTGCCGTCCAAGGAGGCATCACCGCCGGGCTGGGACGCGGTCGCGCCCGTCGAGCCGTCAAAGCCATTGGCAAACGCCAACGATGAAATCGCCCTGGTCGGCCGGTTGACCACCGAATTGGCGGCCGCCGGCATTGGCTTTGCCAAGGACTTCGTCACCAATCTGTATGTGTCGATGAAGTCGCAAAGCCTGAATCTCATCATGGGTCCGCCCGGCCACGGCAAGTCCAGCGCGGTGATAACGTTGGCCCGTGCTTTGGGCCATGGCAATGCGTTGCTCGAAGTCGCCGTTCGTCGCACGTGGTCCGATGATCGTTATTTGCTCGGCTTCTTCGATAGCTTTCATGGCCGATACGATCCCGGCCCGACCGGGTTGGCCACTCGACTCGTCCAGGCGATGCGGGATTGGGATGCGAAGAAACAGAGCCTCTACGTGATCTTGTTGGATGAATTCAATCTCGCCGCGCCGGAGTATTATTTCTCGCAGCTGCTTCAGTTGGTCACGCGACCATGCGATCAACCGCGTGTCTTGCGCTTGTTTGATCCAGCCATGTTACCAGCCGGGTCGCCGCCGACGCTGGATCATATTCGCATCACGCCCAATGTCAGCTTTTGGGGCACGATCAATTATGACGAAACGACGGAGCGGCTCAGTCCGCGCTTGCTCGACCGCACCGGGATGATCGTGTTGCATCCCAGCGATGTGGTGCCGGCCAATGCCAGTTTCTCCGGGTTGCCGAAGGGCGTGCCGGCTGGTCAACTCGTAGGCGACTTCGTTCGCAAGCCCGATCAATGCCCGGATGATTCTTGGGAGATCATTCGCCCGGTCGTGGACTTGCTGGCCGACCCGCGCGAAGCGTGGGGGCCGGCATTGCATCTGTCGCCGCGCGTGCTGGAAGGTGTGCGTCGTTATCTTGCCAATGCGGACAAACTACTGTCGCATCGTGCCGCCGCCGACTTCGCCATCCAACAGCGCATCCTGCCCGTGGTCCGCGGCCGTGGGCCTGCCTTCGCAGCCCGGGTTCGCGCTTTGAGCGACAAATTGGCCGAGGCGGGTCTGGAGCGAACCACCCGTCACGTTCGTGATGCGCTGGCGCTGGCCGACGCCCACTACGGCGACGTGGACATGCTGGCGTACGTCTAATGTCCATCACCCTGGAAGTCCGTGATCCCGCGACCGGTGTCTGGCATGACCTGTCAACACCACCGGTTCTCCTTGGCGAGCGCGCCCGGGTGCGGGTGGCCGTACGTACGGCGGCGGCCGATGCGCGGCTGTATGTCGGCGACGTGCTTGTCGCGTCTTCGCAATGGGAAGACCGCGCCGAGTACTATC
>JANLTA010000406.1:0-6837 GCA_031362705.1 Gemmataceae bacterium
GTGGCGATGGCATTAAGTAGTTGCTGGTATAACTGCGGACAGGATGCGAGATCCTGTTTGCAGCGCAGCGCAATCACCGGTTGGAAGGCTTCGAGCGTTTGGACCGCTCCTTTGAAACTGATCGTTCGTGGTTCGATGCCGTGTTTGGTTGCGGTTTGAGCCATGATCGTGCGGATGAGATTGTAGGCCAGCACGTGGGTCCAGATTTCCTTCCGAACCAGTTCCGGTGTTTTGCACCGCAAGACGTCCATCTGCAGCGTTCGCTTCAGCGATCGCAGATCAAGCTCGGCGTTCCAGCGCGCCCGATAGAGTTGCGCGAGATCGTCCTTGGTAAACTCGTCTGCATCCAGCAAGGTTGTGGCGATGACGAGGGTTTCGGTCCGGAAGCCGGCCTGATCAACGCGGACGCGGATTTCTCGAATCGTCAGAGATTCCGGGAGCGCGTCGTAGGTTTCTCGGTCGATGGAACGGGGCTTCGTCGGCTTGTGCCATTGGACCATGTGATCGCCTTTTCCCAGGCGCTTGCCACGGCGAAAGTCGGCCTTGCGGTGTGATGTCAAGCGGCACACACAGTCGACCCCACGTTGCTTGAGCATCACCATTTCTGTCCAGGCGCACATCAGGCGATCGGCCAGCATGACGTCGCCGGGAACAAACAGGCTCCACAAGGTGTGCAGCATCCCCAGTTCGCTTTGTCCCTTGCCCGCGTAACGACATATGCCCAAATCAACAACCGCGCCACACGCGAGCGAAAAGACCGCCGCGATCCGGGCCATAGGAAAGCCCAGGCCGGGTCTCTGGGTATCGGGTTGCGGATAATCACGCTGATTCTGCGGCGTATCGGGCATCGATACCGAGGAGCCGTCGTAAACGTAAACGCGACGGCGTTTCCAAAGCCACTTTGGGTCCATGTTGGCTTCGAGCGCGCGTCCCGTTTGGCGAGCCACGTCCGAGAAAAACTCTTCGGGCAAGCGTTTTCGGGCCTGGCAGTAGGCGCCCGTTTCAGCGGAGCAGGGACTCTGTCCACAAGAAACGAGATGAGCGATCAAGCGGGCAACGGCGCTGCGGCAGGAATGGTCCGCACTCAAGACCTGTCCCAGAAAAACCCACAGTGTCACCAGCGGAGAAAAGATCCTGTCCAACCAACACACGCTGATCGCGGTCAACGAATCGGCAATGACCTCCTCCGTAAGCACATTAGTGAACGGCAAATCACCGTCTTGAAGGAATTGGCGTCTCAGAAAACTCACCTGTTCGCGAAACGATCCTCGGTTAGCATGCCGCATCCTTGTGGCCTCCCTGCCGGCGGTGGCATCATTGCCAAGCACTTTTTACGCAGTAGAGGCTGCATTTGCATATGTCCTTTTGGGTTACGGACTTACTGAAGAACTAAGTGCCATTCGTCACATCGCCCAGCGCATCGATTGGAACGGACAATTTCGGACGTGCTTCCCAGTTTCGAGGCGTCTTTGACGGGCGCCTCGCCAACATTGGTTTCGCCCACGCAGCCCGGCCACGACTTCGGCCAATGTCGACAGATGCGTGGCCAGAACCGTGGTTTCGCTGACGGGTCGTACCGCTCCTTGGGCTCTCGAATAAATCGACACTTTGATGCTCCTATCGGGATAATAAGAACCGATCAGGACAGTTGTCGCCAGCGTGGGGGGCCGACTCACTCCGAAGATTGCATGCCGGTGGTCGCGCTCATTACAATTCGGTGCTTGCCGACTGGCTGGCTTTTCCGAAAACGGAGCCTGTCGCTCACTTTCGGAGTATACGCATGTTGCGTCGTTTCTTGTTTGTGCTGTGCGTGGTTGGTTTCGGCCTACTTGGTTATCCGGCGTTGGCTCAGCGCTATCTCAACGGCGTGGAATGGCCAACCCTGCCCGTGGTAACACCGGGCCAAACCGACCGCGAGCCGCCATCGGACGCGGTGGTCCTCTTTAACGGCAAAGGCTTTGTCGAATGGACCGGTGTCAAGGACCTGAAAATCGATGAGGATGGCGGCTTTGCAGTGAATAGTGCGATGCAGACGAAGAAAGAGTTTGGCGACTGCCAACTGCACGTCGAGTTTGCGTCGCCCATGCCATCAAGGGGGTCTGGACAGTCGCGGGGCAACAATGGAATCGGACTGATGGGCGCTCGCTATGAAATTCAAATACTCGATTCGTTCGCCAACCCGACATATCCGGAGGGCCAGGCTGCGTCGGTGTATAACCAACGGCCGCCCATGGTGAACGCCTCGCGCAAACCGGGCGAGTGGCAGAGTTACGACATCATTTTTGCCGCGCCTCGATTTGATAGCGACGGAAAACTCACCAAGCCAGGGTATGTCACGGTTTTGCACAATGGCGTGGTCGTGCAGGACCATACCGAGATCCTTGGTTTCACCAATTACGACCGTCCAACGGCCTACACCAAGCATGCAGAAAAAGGGCCGATCGTACTGATGTACCACGGCGACCCTGTACGATTCCGCAACATCTGGGTCCGCGGCTTAGGGGAGCTCGAAGGCAAGCCGGGCAAAAAGGGTCGGGAAGGGAAATAAGCGGTGTATTCTTCAACGGCCTGACTGCGGATGCGGGCATTGAGCCGATATGGCTCGCGCTAAGAGCCGGACGACTTGCAAGTTGAACTACGGGTTGAGCCGGACGGACACTAATCAAATCAATTCCACCCGAACCGCGGGCAAAGCCGAACTAGAACCCGTTGGCTCTTAGCCGTTGCTACAATTCACCCATAATTCTTCGTCGCTGTCGGTTGTGGTTAGTCGCGCTCGATGGCGTTGTGCTGGGTGGGGGCGTGTGTTGGTGGTGGGTGCACAAGAATGGGCTTTGGACTCGGCACGCGGACCGAATCACAACCGGCATGTTTCAAAATGAAGTCGCCGCCGCGTTGGGCAGGCCTCGTGACGGTCGCGATCGGAATCTTTCGTCATTGTTCAACGCTGGCTGGGAGTCTTGGTTCGCAATTGATGGAACGATCATCGTTAACTATGACCGGAACAATCGAGTGTGTGACTACCAAGTGTTCAGCGTTGCCGAAGACCAGCCCGCCCACCTCCGGATCGGTTGTCAGTATTTTAGATTCTCATCAAAAATGCACCGTGCGCGGGCGACTTATGCGCAGCGATGTCGGGTCTTTGGTCGCGGCTAGGACGCGTTCAAGGAAGGTTGTGATCCCAATGGCCCAGCGAAATCTTACGGGGCAAGACCGCAGCCGACCTTGAATACGCTCCCTCGGGAGAATAATTTGACCGTGCCTACTGTTGCATTACTCAGACGATTGGGCGACGTTTGGGTGGTGGCAGCGGGCTTTTTCATGCGCCTTTCGGGTCGTGTTACCGGGTTTGAATTGCCAGAATCACTTTTGGCGAAGCCATCACTTTCCTTCAACCGCCAAAAACAACCCTGACATCGATATCGACAAGGCAGCCGCCAACCGCTCAATATTGATGAGGCTGACATTCCGTGAGCCACGTTCGATATCGCTGACGTAGGTTCGGTGAATACGCGCTTTTTCAGCCAAATCTTCCTGGGTCATGCCCAGTGTTTCTCGGCGGTCGCGTACGGCGTCGCCGAACCGTTCCCGAATATCAGGTTTTGCACCCCGTTTCGCCATTGCGGCGACGTTAGCCGCGTGTAGACTTTAAGTGTATCGACGATGAGTGACATTCCGTAACCTTGGCCAGGGGCGTTTCCCCGACCTTCCGAAAGGGCCCATTCCATGATCTGTTTTCATCGCTCAGCAACCTTCCGTATGCGGCGCTCCGCTGGCACAGCTTCTCGCTCTCGGCCAGTACTGCAACCGCTTGAAGATCGAATGGCTCCCGCCAGCTTTCAGGGATTGGGCGATCTGACGGGAGGCGATTACTTCAGTCAGGGGCGCGCTGTGTCCGCCAATGGTTCAGTGGTCATTGGCGGGAGTACTTCCAGTTCAGGCCACGAAGCCTTTCGCTGGACGGAAGCGACCGGCATGGTGGGCTTAAGTGATCTGTCCGGCGGGCCATTCCAAAGCGTGGCACTCGGGATATCGGCCGACGGCGCGGTGGTCGTCGGCTCGGGGAACCTGAACTACCCAGCCATTGGCTCGGAAGCATCTCTTTGGACCACCGCGGGCGGCATGGTCAGTCTGAGCGACCTACCCGGTGGAGCTTTTGATAGTTCAGCTCATGCGGTTTCGGCGGACGGGTCGTTAGTCGTGGGCCGAGGGCATTCGAGCTTTGGTGAAGAGGCGTTCCGGTGGACTGAGGCCACTGGAATGATCGGACTGGGCGACTTGCCCGGCGGGCTTTTTCAAAGCTATGCCAACGGCGTGTCGGCGGATGGCTCTGTGGTTGTCGGCCTGGGATATGGCAACTCCGGCAACGAGGGATTCCGCTGGACCGAGGCCGGCGGCATGGTTGGTCTCGGCAATTTTCCGGGAGGGAACTATAGTGACGCCTACAATATTTCAGGCGATGGCTCCGTGATCACTGGCCGGGCACAATCGGCGTCGGGTTACTTGGCGTGTCGCTGGACTTCTGCCGATGGGTGGGTCAGCCTCGGTGAATTACCCGGCGGGACCGTTTCGGGATACCCGTACGCTGCATCGGCCAATGGCTCGGTCATTGTCGGCGAAAGCAATACCGACACCGGCTACCAGGCGTTTCGGTGGACCAAGGCCAATGGCATGCGCAATTTGCGCGACATGCTCGCCGGTGACTACGGATTGGCCAGTCAACTCGCCGGGTGGACACTCAACTATGCGATCAGCACATCGGCGGATGGTCGAGTTCTCGTTGGTATTGGCAGCAATCCTGCCGGTCAGTCCGAAGCGTGGCTCGCGCGATTGGGTACGCCGCCTCGCGTTCAAGCCATGCAAGTCAACGATGGTGCAGCACAACGGTCGCGCGTCACTTCGATCACGATCACTTTCGATCAATCGGTGAACTTGCCGGCTGACCCGGCGACGGCGTTCCAATTGACACGCCAATCCGATAACGCCCCCGTTCCCTTGCATGCATCGGTTGTCGGCAATGGTGTCACAATCACATTCAATCCGGGTGCCACAGTCGAGTCCGGTTCACTGACGGATGGACGGTACACGCTCACCGTTCTCGCAGGACAAGTCAACGGGGGCAACTTCGACGGCAACGGAGACGGTACGGACGGCGATGATTACATCTTGACTGGCTCGCCGACGAACGGGCTCTTTCGGCTCTACGGCGATATCACAGGTGACGGTTCCGTGAATGCCAGCGACTTCATTCCATTTCGTCTCGGTTTCGGCGGCGCAGATGACGCCCTCGACTTCGATGGTGACGGATCGGTTTCTGCGAATGACTTCATCCAGTTTCGGCTGCGGTTTGGCGCTTCGACGTGAGAGCTAAAAAAAACACCTGGTCAATGCGATATGCGTGTTCGCCGTCCTTTCACCCACGGCCGATCCCGAACTGGGATCAGCAGTGAGCAATTGGGAAGGCCACGCATCGCGCAGGTAACTTCATCGCGAAACTTTGACGTTGCATTGGCTCAGAGATCGGTAACGTCGGAACACGGTGTCGATGACACCATTGATTTCTCGATTGAAGCGTTTTCTATTCAGAGTTTTCCGAATCGCGTCGGTGACGGCCGTGGGCAGTTTTGTTGATACGTAAACGCTCACGTGAATTTCGTCGATGAGCGACTTGGCCATGCGGCCTCCTGTCGTGGTCAAAGCGTGGTTGAGTCAGCGTGCTTACAGATTATCGCCGGCCGCCCGACTAATCCCCTTGGGAACGCGGGGGATTAGCAGGCAGGCGGGCAACCATCGCATCAGTGCACCATTAAGTTCTCTTGGGCGCAAAACGTGGCAGTGGCGCGGGAGTCAAGAGTCGTGCCATCATGGCAATGGCCGTGATGGTCACCCCGTGAAGGACGGCGGCCAGCACCGGAGTTGCCGAGTAGCCCAGCGCCGCCGCACCCAACCCGGCAGTGATCGCCATTGGCACCGCTCGACGCAAGCGCCACGCAACCAGGATCAGTCCGGTGACCGTGGCCGCCGTCCGGGCAATGCGCCTGACAGTCGCGCGACGGGCAGCATTGGGGATACGAAGCAGATTTCGGCCGAGTCCCATCACGGATCGACGGATTGTTGTCGGCAGCGCCGTGACAACCCCGACCGTTTTTCGCCACAGCCAACGAATGCCATGACCGATTCGATGGTGGACAGGCAAATGCGGCTGCGGCGGCGTCATGGCGGCGGCCAGCGCCGGCAGCACGGCTGCGCCGGTGAACAGCTCGCGTAAGACGGTCTCGGTCGCTTCCTTGACGGCCGAGTGCACCGCCACTTGCACAGCGGAGGCCACCGACTCGTTGAGTCCATCAGCGAGACCATCGAGAATGCGGTCCAGGCGGTTGATCTGATCGCTCAGATTGGGCCGGCGCTGACCATTCAATACCACGGTCATGATGAGTTCCTTTGCTGGTTCGAGGTATGCCGTCACGTACGACCATGGCGCCAGGCTCCGCCGACTCACCCAGGTTTGCCTGGGGCTCACGGGCAAGCAAGGAACGATGATCGACGACGGGTTGGAAGATCCGGGGTTAGCGCACCGCTTTCGTTGGCGGCGCGAGCAGGAGATACTCCAAGGCGGCCACACCGCCGAGAGGCAGCCAGTGACCGACTCTCCAGGATTTGAGTCGAAGGAACGTGCGAGTCGCGAAACAGACGATGCGACTTACGAGACCCCAATCCTGGGTGGAACGCGATGATGGCATGTCGGCATCACGATCACCGGGGTAGCGCTGATCAAAGTCATCGTCTTCATAAGGGTCGTGCGACTCGTCATATTGCCAGTTACCGCGGCGAGAGGGC